>JAADGT010000042.1 GCA_013152215.1 Deltaproteobacteria bacterium | reverse complement strand
CGCGTGCCCTCACGCGCCGCAGCGGACCGCGCCGAGGCGGCCCCTGCGAGGTCGTTCAGCGAAGGAGGGGCCCCCAGCCCCACCCCCTCGGGGAATGCACGAACTTGCGGACCATGACACTAGGCGGCCGGGCGGCTCCTGAGCCCCGCCGCCGAAACTGCGGGGTGGGGTCGATGGAAGTCGCTCTTTTGCAGGCAGCCCCCCCGCGGCCGACCGGAGCTTCCGGTCGACGTCATCGGTATGCGCCGGGGCGCGTCTCGAACTCGGCCGGGTCGAGCTCCAGGAACCGCACCAGGGTGTCCCAGGTCCGGTTCACCACCTGCTCCGGCCGCACGCCCGCGGCCGAGGCCACCTGCCAGGCCTCGGTGACCTCCCCCACCTGCTGGGCCACGTGGGCGTCGGACGAAAGGCACACCATGGCGCCCACCCGGGCCGCCTCGGCCGCGATGGCGTGGCAGGTCTCCAGGCTCCCCTTGCGGGCGTTCACGAACGAGGCGTTGTTGATCTCCAGGGCCACCCCCCGGTCCCGGGCGGCCACCACTAAGGCGCGCACGTCCACGGGGAACGCCGGGTTGCCGGGATGCCCGAGGATCCGGACCCGGGGATGGGCCATGGCCGCGATCAACACCCGGGTGTTCTTGCGGGGGGTCGAGGCCTTGAGGCCGCATCCCTCGTGGAACCCCACGATGGCGAAGTCGAGCCGGGCCAGGAGGGGATCCGGCAGATCCAGGTCCCCCCGGGCGTTCACCGGGTTCGCTTCGACCCCCCGCAGGATCCGCACCCCGTCCATCACCCGGGGCAGGAACCGCAGGGCCGAGAAGTGGTACAGGTGGGGCCCGCCGGGGAGGGCGGGGCCGTGGTCCGCAAGCCCCACGGCCCGCAGGCCCCGCGAGCGGGCCTCGCGGGCGATCTCGGCCACGGTGGAGAAGGCGTGGCCGCTGGCGACGGTGTGGACGTGAAGGTCGGCTTGGATGCGCATGGGACGCGGATTGTAGTATAGACCGCCCCGCGAGGGTAGATCGGCCGGGGCCGCCCGCCCCAGCCGCGGCGTTTCCCCCGAGTTCACTGGCCGGAGGCAGCCCCCTGAAATCCCGCATGACTCTTGACGAACTGTTCTCCTCCCAGGGCCCTTTGGCCCGGCTGCTGCCCGGGTACCAGCCCCGGCCAGCCCAGATGGAGATGGCCCGGGCCGTGGCCGAGGCCCTGGGCCGGGACGGCGTGCTCCTGGCCGAGGCCGGCACCGGCACCGGAAAGACCCTGGCCTACCTCGCGCCGGCCGTGCTCTCGGGCAAGCGGGTGGTCGTGAGCACGGCCACCAAGACCCTGCAGGCCCAGATCCTCGAACGGGACGTGCCCCTGCTCGGCGAGGCCCTGGGCCGCCCAGTGGCCGCGGTGCTGCTCAAGGGCCGCCAAAACTATCTGTGTCTGCGCCGGTTCGAGGCGTTTCGGGCCCGGCCCCTGTTCCGGTTCCCGGAGGAGGCCCGCCTGTACGAACGGTTCGAGCGGTGGGCGGGCGCGACCTCCACCGGCGACCGGGCCGAGTGGGCAGACCTGCCCGACGACTTCGGTCCCTGGAAGGACGTCTGTTCCACCCGGGAGACCTGCTGGGGCGGCCGGTGTCCTCGGGAGGAGGACTGCTTCTTCCTGCGCCAGCGCCGCGCGGCCCAGCGGGCCCAGGTGGTGTTGGTGAACCATCATCTGCTGTGCGCCGACCTGGCCGTACGGGCCACCTCGGCCGGCGAGGTCCTGCCACGGTACGAGGCCTTGGTGCTGGACGAGGCCCACCACCTCGAGGCCGTGGCCACGGACCACTTCGGCACCCAGGTGAGCAGCTACCGGCTCACTGAGTTCCTCCGTGACGCCCGGGCCGCATTCACCGCGGGCGGCAGCCTGCCGGCTCCGCTGCACCGGGCCCTGGAGGCCGTGGCGGAGGCCTCGGCCGCATTCTGGCGGTCCCTGCCCAGGGCGGGCACGGCCCGTCGGATCCGGGGCACGCTCCCGTCCCCGGCGGATCGGCACCTCGACGCCCTTCTGTCGGCCCTGGCCGCCTGGGCCGACAGGATCGGCGGCAGGGAGACTCAGTCGGCCGAGGCCGAGGCCTTGGTGCGGCGCACCCAGCAACTCCGGGAGGATCTGGACCGGTTCGCCTCGGCCCCGGAGCCCGGGGAGGTGCGGTGGCTCGAGACCCGCGGCCGAGGAGTGTTCCTGCGGGCGGCGCCCGTGGAGATCGGTCCCACCCTGGCCGCCTCGCTGTTCTCCCGGGGGCTGCCCGTGGTGCTCACCTCGGCCACCCTGCGGGTGGGGGGCTCCTTCGAGTACCTGCGGGAACGGGTCGGGGTACCGGAGTCGGCGACGGAGCTCGTGGCCGAGAGCCCCTTCGATCACCGCAGCCAGGGCCTGCTCTACGTGCCGCCTGCCCTGCCCGAGCCCAACGCCTCGGGGTTTGCCGAAGCGGTGGCCGAGGAAATGCGGGAGCTTCTGCGGATCACCCGCGGCCGGGCCTTCTGCCTGTTCACGTCCCACCGGAACCTGCGGGTCGTGGCGGACCGGCTTCGGGGGCGGGTGGACGTTCCCCTGCTGGTCCAGGGGGAAGGGCCTCGGGAGGTGCTGCTCGCCCGGTTTCAGGAGGACGTGCACTCCGTGCTCCTGGGTGCCCTGTCGTTCTGGGAGGGGGTGGACGTGCCGGGTCACGCCCTGAGCGCGGTGATCATCGATCGCATCCCCTTTGCCAGCCCCGAGGATCCCCTGGTCCAGGCGCGGATCGAGAGGATCCGGGCGGAGGGCCGCTCGCCGTTTGCGGCCTACCAGCTTCCGGCCGCGGCCATGACCCTCACCCAGGGGGTAGGGCGCCTGCTCCGGCGAGGGGACGACCGGGGCCTCGTGGCGATCCTCGACCGGCGGATCGTGCAGAAGGGGTACGGCCGGTTCCTGCTGCAGAGCCTCCCCCCGTTCCCTCTGGTCCGGGAGCGGGAACGGGTGGCCCGATTCTTCACCGATCGCGGGCTTTCTTGACGGTCCCCGGAGCCGTGACTATGATCCCGCGGCACCGCCCGCCACGGCAGGCCCATCGAGGCAACCATGCGAAACCCACCCCGTGACCTCCTGGAGCGACTCCGCTACTTCGAAAAGCAGGTGGAAGACCTGTTCCGCCGGCTGTTCGAGGACCAGCTGGCGCCGGCGGCGCTGGCGAACCCGGGAGCGTTCCCTGCCGTGGACGTGATCGAGGAGGAGGGGAGCATCTGGGTGCGGGCCGACGTGCCGGGGGTGGACCGTTCCTCCCTCGAGCTGTTCGCCGGCCCCCAGTTCCTGGTGCTCCGCGGCACGAAGCCCGCCCCGGAGAGCCGGTGGAGCTACCTGCGGGTGGAACGAAGCTACGGACCGTTCCAGCGCATGGTGCTCCTGCCCGCTGCGGGGGACCCCTCCTCCATACGGGCCGGGCTGGAGCGGGGAGTTCTGGAGATCCAGATTCCCAAGATGGAGGAGCGACGGCGCGGATACCGCCGGATTCCCATCGAGTGACGAGGCGATCCATGTCGCACAGCGAAGAACTGCCCACCGTGGTGGACAACAGCGAGACCCAGGGGATCGAGATCCCCGAGGTGCTGCCCATGCTCCCGGTGCGGGACGTGGTGGTGTTCCCGTTCATGATCCTGCCCCTGTTCGTGGGGCGGGAGAAGTCGGTGGCGGCCGTGGAGGAGGCCCTCCAGGGCAACCGCATGCTCTACCTCGCCACCCAGAAGGAGGTGGCCACCGAGGACCCCGGCCCGGACGAGATCTACGAGATGGGCACCGTGGGCATGATCATGCGCATGCTCAAGCTTCCCGACGGCCGGATCAAGATCCTGGTCCAGGGCCTCAGCCGGGCCCGACGGGTGGAGATCCTCTCCACCGACCCGTGCTTCCGGGTGCGGGTCGATGCCGTGCCCGAGCCGGGGGCGGCCGAGCCCGACTACGAGTCCGAGGCGCTGATGCGCTCGGTGCGGGAGAAGCTCGAAGAGATCGTCAACATGGGCAAGGGGATCTCCACGGAGATCATGATGATCCTCGAGAACGTGGAGGACCCGGGCCGGCTCGCCGACATCGTGGCCGCCAACGTGAACCTCAAGGTGGCCGACGCGATCCAGGTGTTGGAGGCCGTGGACCCCAAGGAGCGGATCACCCGGGTCCACAGCCTGCTGGAGCGGGAGCTCCAGGTGCTCATGGTCCAGGCCAAGATCAAGTCGGCCGCCAAGGAGGAGATGAACAAGAGCCAGCGGGAGTACTTCCTGCGCCAGCAGCTCAAGGCGATCCAGGAGGAGCTGGGCATCACCGACGAGCGCGGCGAGGAGATCGAGAACCTGCGCCAGAAGATCGAGAAGGCCAAGATGCCCAAGGAGGCCCGGGCCGAGGCGGAGCGGGAGCTCAAGCGGCTCAAGGACATGCCCCCTTCGTCGGCCGAGGCGGCGGTGATCCGCACCTACATCGAGTGGCTCACCGAGATGCCGTGGCGCAAGCGCACCCGTGACAACATCGACATCCCCCGGGCCCAGAAGATCCTGGACGAGGACCACTACGACCTGGAGAAGGTGAAGGAGCGGATCCTCGAGCACCTGGCCGTCAAGAAGCTCAAGCCCGACACCAAGGGCCCCATCCTGTGCTTCGTGGGCCCGCCCGGGGTCGGGAAGACCAGCCTGGGCCAGTCCATCGCCCGGGCCATGGGCCGCAAGTTCGTGCGCATCAGCCTGGGCGGGGTGAAGGACGAGGCCGAGATCCGGGGCCACCGCCGGACCTACGTGGGCGCCATGCCCGGACGGATCGTCCAGGGCATCCGCAAGGCCGGGTCGCGCAACCCCGTGTTCATGCTCGACGAGGTGGACAAGATCGGCCAGGACTTCCGGGGAGACCCCGCCTCGGCCCTGCTTGAGGTGCTGGACCCAGCACAGAACGCCACCTTCGAGGACCACTACCTGAACGTGGCCTTCGACCTGTCGGAGGTGATGTTCATCTGCACCGCGAACCTGACCGACCCGATCCCGCCGGCCCTTCTGGACCGGATGGAGGTGATCCGGCTGTCCGGGTACACCCGGGAAGAGAAGCTCGAGATCGCCCGGCGCCACCTGATTCCCCGACAGACGGCCGAACACGGCCTGAGCGAAGACCTGTTCGAGATCTCCACCGAGGCCCTGGGCACGCTGATCGACCAGTACACACGGGAGGCCGGCCTGCGGAACCTGGAGCGGGAGATCGCGAACCTCTGCCGGAAGGTGGCCCGGAAGGTGGCCGAGGGCCAGAACCGCAGGCACCGCATCACCCGTCAGAACCTGCACCGGTTCCTGGGCCCGCCGCGGTTCCTGCCCGAGGCGGAGGTGGAGGAGGACCTGGTGGGGGTGGCCACCGGCCTGGCCTGGACCCAGAGCGGCGGCGACATCCTCCACATCGAGGTCACCACCATGAAGGGCCCCTCCAAGCTGATCCTCACCGGACAGCTCGGCGACGTGATGAAGGAGTCGGCCCAGGCCGCCCTGTCGTACGTGCGGAGCAAGGCGGCGGACCTCGGGGTGCCGGAGGACTTCTTCGACCAGAGGGAGGTGCACATCCACGTGCCGGCCGGCGCGATCCCCAAGGACGGCCCCTCGGCCGGGGTGACCATGGCCGTGGCGCTGCTGAGCATCATGACCGGCCGGCCGGTGGACCACACCGTGGGCATGACCGGCGAGATCACCCTGCGGGGCCGGGTGCTCCCGGTGGGCGGCATCAAGGAGAAGTGCCTGGCGGCGATGCGGGCCGGGTTGAAGGCCGTGATCCTTCCGGAACGCAACGCCAAGGACCTGGACGACCTTCCCCCCAAGGTTCGCCGGGCCCTCGAGTTCCACCTGGTGAAGACCATGGACGAGGTGATCCGGCTGGCCCTGAAGCCCTCCCCGGCCGCCCCCGCCTCGGACGACCAAGGGGTTGCCGCTTCGTGAACCTGTCCGAAGTCGGCGAGTTCGGGCTCCTGCGCCGCCTCGGCCTCCTGGAGGAGTCTCCGTCCCCCGGCCCGGTCGTGGGGCCGGGGGACGATACGGCCGTCCTTCCGCTGGAGGGCGGCTTTCTGCTGTGCACGGCGGACGCGCTGGTGGAGGGCGTGCACTTCCGACGGGAGTGGGGCCGCCCCGAGGACCTGGGGTTCAAGGCCCTGGCCGTCAACGTCAGCGACGTGGCGGCCATGGGCGGCACCCCCTGGGCCTTCACGCTGACCCTTTCGGCGCCCCCCGACCTGCCGGTGGCATGGATCGAAGGCCTGTACCGGGGCTTGCGGGAGGCTTGCGGGGCCTTCGGCTGCCGGCTGGTGGGGGGGGACACCACCTCGGCGCGGGACCTCACCCTGTCGCTCGCCCTCCTGGGCCGGGCGGACCGGCCCGTGCTCCGGCGCGGGGCGAGGCCCGGCGACGACGTGTACCTGAGCGGAGCTCCCGGCGAGAGCGCGGCCGGTTTGGCCCTTCTCCGGTCCGGCCGGCCCGACCGGTTCCCGGGCCTGGTGCGCCGCCACCTCCGTCCCGAGCCCCGCCTGGCGCTGGGGCGGAGCCTCGGCGAGACGGGCGCGGCCACGGCCATGATCGACGTGTCGGACGGGGTTTTGCAGGACCTGGGCCACCTGCTCCGAGCCAGCCGGGCGGGCGCGGAGCTGTGGCTCGAACGGATCCCGCTGGCCGCGCGCCTGCAGCGGGCGGCCCAGGAGCTCGGGCGTGAGGCCCTGGACTGGGTGCTGGGGGGCGGCGAGGACTACGAACTCCTGTTCACCTGCCCAACGGCGGCGCGGCAGCGGGTGCAGGCCCTGGCCCGCGCCGCGGCGGTGCCGGTCTGGAGGATCGGCCGCATCGTCGACGGCCCTGGCGTCCGCCTGCTCCACCGGGGCCGCCCCTGGCAAGGGGCGGTGACCGGTTACGATCATTTCCGGAAGTCCGGGTCGTGAGCACCGGCCCTCGCTTCCCCCACCCCTGGGACGAGCTCCCGTGGTTCGGCACCCTGGCCGACGCCGTGGCCCGGGCGGCCGGGCTGGACCTCCGGGCCTACAAGGAGAGCGCGGTGGTGCGACGGGTCCGAGCCCGGGCCAAGGCCCTCGGGGATGAGGATGCCGAGGCCTATGCCCGGCGGGTGGCCCACGACCCGGCCGAAGCCCGGCGGTTCGCCCGCAGCCTCAGCGTGGCGGTCTCGGGTTTCTTCCGGGATCCCGCGGTGTTCGAGGCGCTGGGGAGGCTGCTGCCGGAGATGGCCGCCCAGAGGGAGGGCCCCCGGGGGTTGCGCCTGTGGAGCGTGGGGTGCTCCAAGGGTCAGGAGGCCTACTCCCTGGCCGCGACGATGCTCCAGGCCCGGCCCGAGCCGCCCCCGTTCCGGGTGCTCGGCACCGACCGGGACGAGCGGGCCCTGGCGCGGGCCCGCGAGGGGGTATACGGCGATCGGGACGTGGAGGGGCTTCCGACGGACCTGCGGGCCAGGGTGCTGGAGCGGGCCGGCGCCGGCCGGTGGAGGGTCCGTGCCGAGGTGAGGGGCCGGGTGGAGTTCCGCACCGCCGACCTCCTCGATCCGGCCTCGTACCCCGAGCGAGTGGATCTGATCTCCTGCCGCAACGTGCTCATCTACCTGCGCCGACCCGTGCAGGTCTGGGTGCTCGAGCACTTGGCCTCCGCGCTGGCCCCCGGCGGGGCGCTGGTCCTGGGCACCAGCGAGACGCTCCTGGGGCTGCGGCCCGAGCTGTTCGTGCCGTGGGATGCGAGGCTGAGGATCTACCGGAAGCGGGGCTGACACCGAGTTGCCCTCAAACCGAGAGCCCTCGGAAGTCCCCTCAGGCCCCTGCGGGGCTCTACAACGGGAAGGGCAACTTTCGTCGGTCCGGGCCCGGTGCCGGCGGCGGGGCATGGGGCCTGCTTCCGGCCGCGTGCGAAGCCGGACATTGAGATTCGCCGCGCAGGCACGGGGCACCGGCGGTGGTTTCATGACCGCTCGGTGGGGCGCGAACGAACTCACGGTACGAGCGTTGGAGGCGCTGCGCGGCGAGCTAAGGAGCCGCACGCGGCTCTCCAGCAGACCCCATGCCCCAGCGAGGGTTTGGCGGCGGTTCGGGGGGGGCGGCCCCGGCCGCCTAGCGGCCTAGCAGCCCAGCCGCCCAGCGGGCCGAAGGCCCCAGACCGACGACCAACGACCGAAGTTACATGGAAGGGCGGGGCAAGGGTTTCAGGAGACAGATTTGGCCCCTGATACGGCCGCGCCCGGCTCTCCGGCAGGTCCCTTGCTCTGCTCAGGGGTCCAATGGTTTTGAACGCAACTTGGTATGAGCTCCCCCTCACGGGCCGGCCCCGCCCGACGGCAGGCTCTCGGGGTTCTTGAAGAGGAACTCCACCCGCCGGTTCTTGGCCCTCCCCTCGGGGGTGTCGTTGGACGCCACCGGTCGGCTGTCGGCGAACCCCACCGCCACCAGCCGGGTCGGGTCCGCCCCCTTTTCCACCAGGTACCGCAACGCGGCCGTGGCCCGGGCCGCGCTCAGCTCCCAGTTCGAGGGAAATCGCTCCGTGTGGATCGGCACGGAGTCGGTGTGGCCCAGGATGTAGAGGTCGAAGGTGTACTTGCTCATGAGGGCCGCGATCCGGTCCATCACGGCGGCCGCTTCGGGCCGGAGGTCGGCCGAGCCGGACGGGAACAGGAGCTTGCCCTCGACCCGCACCGTGACCCCTTCCTCGTCCATGTACACCTCGGCCGCCCCCCCGAGGTCCTGGAACAGGGCCTGGACGATGCTCATGAACTGCTGCATCGACGCACCCTGCTCCTGATCTTGGCCCTCCCCCTCGGCCTGGTCCTTCATGGCCTGCTCGAGCATCTGCTCGATCGGGGTCTGGGACCGGGCCATGTAGTCGCCCCAGGTCTCCTTCTGCACCCCGAAGGCGTCCTTGACGCTGCCGAGCATCTCCCGGAACTTCTGGGCGTCCATGTTCGCGAAGGACAGGAGCAGAACGAAGAAGGTCAGCAGCAGGGTGGACAGGTCGGCAAAGGTCGCCATCCAAGCCGGGGCACCCTCCTCCGCCTCCTCCTGGCCACCCCGGTTCAAGAGATCGTCCATGCCCATCTAGGCCGCCTCCCCCGCGGCTTCCCCGCCCGAGCCGCTGTCGCGCTTCTCCTTGCGCATGCCGGGCGCCACGAACGCCTCCAGCTTGTCCTTGAGCACCTTGGGGTTCGCGCCCTGCATGATCGAGATGATGCCCTCGGTGATCACCTGCTTGGCCAACGCCTCCTCCCTGCTCCGGTACTCCAGCTTGTTGGCGATCGGCAGGCAGACCAGGTTGGCGATCAGGGCCCCGTACAGGGTGGTCAGGAGGGCCACGGCCATGGACGGTCCGATCGAGGACGGATCGTCCAGGCTCCGGAGCATCTGCACGAGCCCGATCAGGGTCCCGATCATGCCGAAGGCCGGGCCCATCGCCCCCATCTGCTTGAACACCTTTTGCCCGATGGCATGGCGCTGCTGGGTGAAGCTCACGTCCGTGGCCATGATGAACCGAATGAGCTCCTCCTCGTTGCCGTCCACGGCCAGTTGGATTCCCTTCTTCAGGAACGGGTTCGTGATCTCCTTCTCGGCGTCCTCCAGCGCCAGGATGCCGTTGGTGCGGGCCAACCGCGACAGACTCACCATCTGGTCGATGATCTCGTCCAGGTTCCAGGTATCCTCCTTGAACGCCTTCACGGCCACTTTCACGGCACCCATCACGGTGCGCATGGGGAACATGATGAAGGTCACCGCGGTCACGCCGCCCACCACGATCAACACCGACGGGATGTCCACGAACGCCAACGGCGCCCCGCCGATCACGATGGACGAGAGGATCAGGACGACCCCTGCCGCAAGCCCGATGATCGTTGCCAGGTCCATGAAAGCTTTCTCCCCGCACGTCGGAGGTTCAGACCTTCTCCCTCTTCGGCCCGGCCCCGCAAAACTTGAGATCGTCCCGAGGTTCTGCGGGTAGCCCTGGCCCGGCGACGGCCAGATGTGGTACCTATCCCCCCAGTCCCGGCATCTTGGAGAACGCCATGCGACGACTCCTGTTCCTCGGGCCTCTTCTGTGCGCCCCCCGCGCGGCCTGGGCCGTCCAGCGCCACACGGGCGAGGGGTTGGTGGCCCACGTGATCGCCCATGTGGCCCTGGCCGGGGCGTTCGGGTTCCTGGGATGGCGGGTGCTCCGGGATCGGGAGGCCCGGGGGCGGCCCCTGGGCTGGGGAGCCGCCCTGTTCGCCCTCTGGAGCCTGTGGGCCCTGACCAGCCATCTGCGACCGGGCTCGTGGCTCCTGGCGCGGGACCATCTGGTTCTCGTCCCGGCCCTGTGGCTCGTGTGGGTGGGGCTTCGGCGCATGGCCCGGGGGGAAGCACGGTGACGGAACTGCTCGCCATCACGGTGGACCGGGGAGGGGCGATCGCAGCCCTGCTGCTGGCCGTGCTGATCCAAAAGGAAGCCCTGGCCCTTCCCCGGTCGGTCAACGGCGTGTACTTCCGGTGGTTGGGGGGGTTGATCCTGGCGTTCGCGGCCGCCCGGGCCGTGTCCCACCTGGTGCTGCCGGCGATTGCCGGTCATTGGGCCGGGACCGGAAAGCTGTTCGAGGTGACCGGCGCCTTCAACACCGTGCTGTTCGCCGGGCTCGCCGTGGCCACCGGGTTCCATCGGCAAACGAGCCATCTGCAGCAGGTGGTGGTGGACGAGCGGGAGCGGCTGCGCACCGAGCTGGCCGAGGCCCAGTCCCGGCTCCAGGCCCACCGGGACCGGCTGGTCGAGGCCGTGGCCACCGCCCGCACCGTGCTTCGACAGGTGGTGGAGGACGCGGACTACTCTCAACGGTTCCCCAACCCGGCCGCCCCGCTGTGCTGGGAACGGGTGGAGTGCCCCGAACCGGACTGCCCGGCCCGCGGGAACGTGGAAGAACGATGCTGGCGCGTGAGGGGGGGAGCCGAAGCCGACCGGCCGTGCCGATTCGAGTCGTGCCCCGACTGCCCGGTGTACCGGGAGGCCACGGCCGACGAGATCGGCGCCCTGGCCGAGACCGTCAACGATCTGCTGTACCTGCTGGAGCGCAGCGCCGGCGAACGCCGGCTCTATCTCTCGGCCCTCAGCCACGACATCCGGGGGCAGCTCGGGTCGGTGCGGGGGTTTCTGGAGCTCCTGGCCGACCCCCAGACGGCAACGAACCCCCAGGAGCTCGTGTCGCTGGCCCGGTTCGCCCTGGAGCGGGTCACCCATCTGGCCGAGACGTTGGTGCTGGACGGTCGGGCGAAGGCGGGGATGCTCGAGCCCCAACCCCGGCCCCTCGGGAGCGGAAGTCTGCTGGAGAAGGTGCTTGCGGCATTCTCTCCCCACGCGGAGATGCGCGGGGTGGACACCCGCATCGTGGTGGAACCGGGCTGCCCGGACCGTTTTCGGGCCGATCCGCTGATGCTGGAACGGGCCCTGGCGAACCTCGTGGACAACGCCCTCAAGCACTCCCCCCAGGGCACCGCGGTCACGTTGCGGGCCTCCGCCGGGGAACGGGGGGGGATCCGGTTCGCGGTGGAGGACCAGGGGCCCGGCATCCCGGCCGATCGGCGCCACGACGTGTTCCGGCCGTTCCGCAGCTGGGACGAGGGCGGCTCCGGCCTGGGGTTGTTCGTGGTGGCCGCCGTGGCCCGGGCGCACGGGGGCCGCGCCTGGGTCGAGGACGGCCCCGCCGGCCGGGGGACCCGGTTCTGGATCGAGATCCCAGGCGGCGAGGCGAGCGAGGGGCAGGCATGAGCGAGGGGACCAAGGGCGGCCTGGCCTTCTTCGGCCTTTGGCTCCTGTTGCACGAGAAGGCCGACGACTGGATTCGGGAGGCCCTGCGCCGGGCCCGGGAGACGCCCGAGGATCTGCGGGACGAGTACGAGCGGTTCCTCCTGTCGGTGGAAGAGGAGAAGGAGCGCCTCAAGACCGTGGTGGAGCGCATGGCGGCGAACCAGATCCGGGCGCTGGGGTTCCTGGGGCCGGACGAGGCCCAGGACCTGCGGGACGAGATCCGGGAGCTCCGGGAGCGGTTGCGGGCGGTAGAGGATCGGCTCGACCGCCGGGACGATGGTACCTCCTGAGGCGCCCCGGCGGCGGTGGGCCAGGGCCGTTCGGCTGTTCCTCGAACGGGCCGGCCCGGGGTTCGTGAAGCTGGGCCAGGTGCTGTCGGTCCGGCCCGATCTGGTTCCCGAACCGCTGCGCCGGGAACTCGAGACCTTGCAGGATCGGGCCGCTCCGGTACCCTGGGCCCGGGTCCGCCAGGCCCTCGAACGGGCCCTTGGCGTGGACCCCCGGCAGAGGTTCCGGGCCCTGGACACCCGCCCCGTGGCGAGCGCGTCGATCGCCCAGGTGCACCGGGCGCTCCTGCCCTCGGGCCAGGCGGTCGCGGTCAAGGTACTGCGTCCCGGGGTAGAACGGGAGATGGCCCGCAACCTGCGCCTCGCAAGACGGCTGTCCCCCGTGCTGGGTCTGTGGGCGCCCCTGCGGGGCCGAGTGGACGCCCGGTCCCTGTGGGATGAGATCGAACGGGCCGCCCACGACGAGCTGGACCTGCGAGCCGAGGGCGAGACCGCGGCCGAGCTGGGTCGGAGGTTCCGGGGAGACCCGTGGATCCGGGTGCCCCGGGTGTTCTGGGGCCATACGGGCCGTAGGGTGCTCACCACCGAGTGGATCGAGGGCCACAAGATCTCTTCCCCGGAGGCCCGAGAACATCCATCATACCCGTCTTTGGCCGAGGCGGGCGCGCGGGCGTTCTTCCGGCAGGTGCTGGAGTTCGGGCTGTTCCATGCGGACCTGCACCCGGCCAACCTGTTCGTGACCCCGGACGGCCGGATCGCGTACGTCGATTTCGGCATCCGGGGACGGCTCGAGCCCGGCGAGCGCCACGCGGTGCTGGGCACCCTGGCCGGGATGCTCAGCCGGGACCCGGCGTTGGCGCTTCGGCACCTGGAGCGGCTGGGGGTCCGGGTCCCCGAGGCCCACAGACACGCCTTCGTGAAGGAGGTGGGCCGCGCCCTCGACGCGGGGCTGGAGCCGACCCTGAAGGAGGTTCCGGTGGCGTCCATCGGAATCGGGCTGCTGCGGGCGACCCGGCGGCACCGGGTTCGATTTCCCCACCGCCACGCGGTGCTGGTGAAGGCCCTGCTGTCCATCGAGGGAACGGCCCGCATGCTGCATCCCGACTTCTCGCTGGAGCGGTGCGCCCGGGACTACCTGCAGGAACTGGCCCTCCGACGCGTGGATTTCGCAACGGTTGCCGAGGCCCTTTGGCGCGGCACCGTTTTGATGGGGCTGGGCGGGTTGGTCGCCAGCCAAACGGCGCGGCCGCCACCCGCCCCGCAAGGTGTTCTTCCCGGCACCTGACTGCTGAAATCTGTGACCCGATACCGAGGAGACCCATGAGTCCGAAACGAGCGCCTGCGGCCCCGGCCGCCCCCCCCAAGGAAAACCCCATCACCGTGTATGAGGCCTGGTGCAAGAAGTGCGGCATCTGCATCGCGTTCTGCCCGAAGAACGTGCTCGACCGGGGATCCGACGGGCACCCGGCGCCGGTGCGG
>JAADGT010000121.1 GCA_013152215.1 Deltaproteobacteria bacterium | reverse complement strand
CGCCCACCCGCACCGCACCGCCCTCCTCGGCCAGGGTCTGGAGATCGGGGATCCCGGTCAGGTCCACCAGGGCGTCCGGGGCGATCTCCTCCCGCCGGAGGGCGACGACCAGGTCGGTCCCCCCGGCCACGGGCCGGGCCGCGGGGCCCAGGTCCGCCAAAAGGCCCACCGCCTCGGCCACGGAGGCGGGACGCAGGTACCGGAGCGGCCGGGTCATCGCCCCGCCATCTCCCGGGCGGCGGCGCGCACCGCCTCCACGATCTGGACGTAGCCCGTGCACCGGCACAGGTTGCCGGCCAGGGCCTCGCGGATCTCCTCCCGGGTGGGGTCGGGGTTCCGCCGCAGGAGGGCGGCGGCCGACAGAAGCATGCCCGGGGTGCAGTACCCGCACTGGACCGCGTGCTTGCGGATGAACCACTGCTGCAGGGGGTGGAGGGCCTCCGGGCCGCCCAAGCCCTCCACGGTGGTCACCGTGCGGCCGTCCACCTTGCCGGCCAGCACCAGGCAGGCGTTCACGGCCTCGCCGTCCAGGAGCACGGTGCACGCGCCGCACTCCCCCACCCCGCACCCCTCCTTGGCCCCGACGAGGTCGAACTCCTCGCGCAGGACCCACAGGAGGGTGCGGCGGGGCTCCACCCGGGCCTCCACGGGTTTCCCGTTGAGGACGAACCGGATCGCGAGCCGCTCCGCCACGGACTCCGCAGGGGGGCCGGGGCGCCGGGATGATGGAACGCTGGAAGGCACGGTCCTCTCCTCCTGGCTCACACGCTCAGGTACGCCTCGAGCACCTGGGGCCGGGCCAGGAGCTCCTGCATGGGGCCCTCGTACCGGATGACCCCCTTCTCGATGATGTAGGCCCGGTCGCTCACGGCCGAGCAGAACGGCAGGTTCTGCTCGGAGAGGAGCACGGTCAGGCCCTCGCGCTTGAGCTCGGAGATCGCCCGGGCCATCTGCTCCACGATCACCGGGGCGAGCCCCTCGGAGGGCTCGTCCAAGAGGATGACGGCCGGGTTCCCCATCAGGGTGCGGGCGATGGTGAGCATCTGCTGCTCGCCCCCGCTCATCTGGCCCCCCAGGCGGTCGCGCATCTCCGCCAGGGCGGGGAAGAGCTCGAACACCCGGTCCTCGGTCCACACCGGGCACCCCTCCCGGGGGGGCTGGCGGCCCACCTCCAGGTTCTCCCGCACGGTGAGCTCGGTGAAGATCCGGCGGTCCTCGGGAACGTACCCCACCCCGGCCCTGGCGATCCGGTAGGGGGGGCGGCCCGTGATCTCCTCGTCCCCCAGGCGAACGGCGCCCGAGGTGGGCGTCACGAGCCCCATGACCGTCTTCAGGGTGGTGGTCTTGCCCGCGCCGTTCCGGCCCAGCAGGGCCACCACCTCCCCCCGGCGCACCTCCATGGACACCCCGGAGAGGATGTGGGCCAGGCCGTAGTGGGTGTGGACCTCGTGGAGGGCGAGCATCAGGTTCCCCCGGGGTGGCAGACCCGGCCCAGGTCCCGGAGCCCGTCCCCGGCACCCAGGTAGATCTCCTTCACGTGGGTGTTCTCCCGGATGGCCTCGGGAGACCCCTCGGCCACGAGCCGGCCCCGGTTCAGCACCAGGATCCGGTCGGCGTTGCAGAACACCACGTCCATGTCGTGCTCGGTGAACAGCACCGCGATGTTGCGGCTCTTCACGATCTCCGCCGTGAGCCCCATCAGGGCCACCCGCTCCCCCGGGGCCATGCCCGCGGTGGGCTCGTCCATCAGGAGCAGGGCCGGCCGGTTGGCCAGGGCCACGGCCAGCTCCACCCGTTTGAGGTCCCCGTAGGCCAGCACCCCGCAGGGGCGCTCGGCCTGGTCGGCCATGCCCACCAGGTCCAGGAGCTCCATGGCCTCGTCCCGATGGAGCCGCACCGCCCGGCCTGTGAACCGGTACACCTCCCGGTGGTGTGAGATCAGGGGCATCTGCACGTTCTCCACCACGGTCATGCTCGGGAAGGTGGCCGTGATCTGGAAGGTGCGGCCCACCCCCTTTCGCCACACCTGCCGGGGGCTCAGGCCGGTGATCTCCTCGTCCTCCAGGAACACCCGGCCCCGGTCCGGCCGGAGCTGGCCGTTGAGCATGTTGAAGCAGGTGGTCTTGCCGGCCCCGTTGGGGCCGATCAGGGCCACGAGCTCCCCCCGGGAGACCTGGAAGCCCACCCCGTCGACGGCCACCACGCCGCCGAACGCCTTACGAAGCCCTTCCACCCGCAGGAGCGCCATCGACTCCCCTCCACTCCTCCCCGGAGCGGCCGAACCGGCCCACCAGGTACCCCAGGAGGCCCTGGGGAAACAGGATCACCAGGCCCACCAGCACGCAGCCCAGGATGAGCTGCCAGTGCTCGGTGTACCGGTTCACGAACACCTCGAGCACCTTGTACACCCCGGCCCCCACGATGGGGCCCGACAGGGTCTGCACCCCGCCCAGGAGCACCATCACCAGGGAGTCCACCGACACGGGGATGCTCGAGTAGTCGGGGAACACGCTGCCCTTGAGGAACGCGAACAGCCCGCCGGCGGCGGCGGCGAAGAACCCCGCGATCACGAAGCCCACCCACCGGACCCGTCGCACGTGGATGCCGATGGCCTCGGACCGGAGGGCCGAGTCCCGCCCGGCCCGCAGGGAGTACCCGAAGGGGGCGAAGGCGAGGCGCCGGAGCAGGAACAGGGACACGGCCACCACGGTCAGGGTGAGGTAGTAGTAGGCCAGGGGGCTGCTCACCCAGTCGGAGGGCCAGATGCCCAGGAGCCCGTTGTCCCCGCCCGTGATCCCGTACCACTGGAACAGCACGGCGTACACGATCTGGGCGAAGGCCAGGGTGAGCATGGCCGAGTACACCCCGCTCAGGCGCACGCAGAAGTAGCCGAACAGGACGGCGCCGGCGAGGCCGAGCCCAAGGGCGGCCAGGAGACCGAGCCCGGTGCCCACCTGGGCGTAGGTCACGGCCAGGGCCGCGCCGTAGGCCCCCAAGCCGAAGTAGGCCGCGTGGCCGAAGGAGGCCATGCCCCCCACGGTCATCATGAACCCGAGGCTCGTGGCGAACAGGGCCGAGATCAGCACCTCGCACGCGATCCGGATGTAGTAGGTGGGCAGCAGGTGGGGCAGCACGGCGGCCGAGGCCAGCACGGCCAGGCAGAAGTACAGGAACCCCCGCCCCAACAGCCGCAGGGGCGGCTCGAACTCCCCGGCAGGGGTCCGCGGCGGCCCCTCGGGCCGGCCCAGGAGGCCCCAGGGCCGGAAGATGAGCACCGCGGCCATGATCAGGAACACGAGCACCAGGGTGATCTCGGGGAAGATCAGGATCCCGAAGGCGTTGAGCTCGCTGATGAGGACGGCGGCCAGGAAGGCGCCCAGGATGCTCCCCATGCCCCCCACCACCACCACCACGAAGACCTCGGCGATGATGTGGAGGTCCATGGTGTGGTTCACGGCCTCCCGGGGGAGCTGCACCGCACCCCCGAGCCCCGCCAGGAACGAACCCAGGACGAACACCGAGGTGAACAGCCAGGCCTCGTTCACCCCCAGGGCGCCCACCATCTCCCGGTCCTCGGTGGCGGCCCGGACCAGGGTGCCCCACCGGGTGCGGTGGAACAGGACCCACAGCCCGGCCAGCACCAGGGGCCCCAGGGCGATCATGAAGAGCTCGTAGGTGGGGAACGGCTCCCCCAGGATCATGACCGAGCCCCGAAGCCCCGGCGCCCTGGGCCCCAGCAGGTCCTCGGGCCCCCAGATCAGGAGCACCAGGTCTGCCACCACCAGGACCAGCCCGAACGTGGCCAGGAGCTGGAACAGCTCCGGCGCCCGGTAGATCCGGCGCAGGAGCAGCAACTCCACGGCCGCCCCGATCAGGCCCACTGCAACCGCCGCCCCCAGGACCGCGAGCCAGTACCCCACGGCCCCGGTCGGGAGCGCCTGGACCAGGGTGTAGGCGATGTAGGCCCCCAGCATGTAGAAGGAGCCGTGGGCGAAGTTCACGATGCGGGTGACGCCGAAGATGATCGACAGGCCCGAGGCCACGAGGAACAGGGACGAGGCCGAGGCCAGCCCGTTCAGGGCCTGTACCAGGTAGAACTCCATGGGGCTCCTTGTCGGTGGCTTCCGCCGGAAGGCCGGAAGGCTGGAAAGCTGGAAGGCCGAGAATGCCTCACGGGGTCACGACACCGCGGTCCGGGCATCCCGGGGGATTGCCCGGACCGCGGGCCGGGCCTAGTCCTTGGGCCGGACCTTGGCGACCCACTCGGGCCCCGGGAGCACCTCGGAGCCGTCCACGTACTTCCAGTCCACCATGATCCCCCGGCCCAGCTTGGGGTCGTACTTGATCTTCCCGACCCACGCGCCCAGGGTGGACTGGTGGTCGATCTTGCGGAACTTGATCCGCCCCACCGGGGAGTCGAACTCCAGCCCCTCCATGGCGTCCACCAGGGCCTCGGTGTCCGTGCTCCCGGCCTTGGCGATGGCCGCCGCGATGGCCTTGAAGGTCAGGTAGCCCACCAGGGAGCCCACCCGGGGGTAGTCGTTGTAGCGCTTCTCGTAATCGGCCACGAACTTCTTGTGGGCCGGGTCCTGGATGGCGTACCAGGGGTACCCGGTGACGATCCACCCCTCGGGGGCCTCGTCCTTGAGGGGGTCCAGGTACTCGGGCTCACCCGTGAGCAGGCTCACCACCGCGCGGTTCCGGAACAGCCCCCGGGTGGTGCCCTCCCGGACGAACTTGGCCAGGTCGGACCCGAAGGTCACGTTGAAAATGGCGTCGGGGCGGGCCCGGGCCAGGGCCTGCACGGTGGAGCCCGCGTCCAGCTTGAACAGGGCCGGCCACTGCTCCTCCACCCACTCCACGTCGGGCCGGAGCTTCGACAACGCCTCCTTGAAGGCCCGCACCGCGCTCTGGCCGTACTCGTAGTTGGGCGCGATGGTGGCCCAGCGCTTGGCCGGGAGCTTGGCCGCCTCCCGGGCCAGCATCACGCACTGCTCGTAGGTGTTGGGCCTCAGCCGGAAGGTGTACCGGTGGCCCTTGCTCCAGGTGATGGCGTCGCTCAGGGGCTCGGCCGCCACGAACAGCACCTTGTTGCGCTTGGCGAAGCTCGACACCGCGAGCCCGATGTGGGAGAGGAACGTGCCCGCGAGCAGGGACACCTTCTCGTTCTGCACCAGCTCGGTGGCGTGGCGCTCGGCGACGTCGGGCTTGCCCCCGTCGTCGCGGGAGATTACCACCAGCTTTCTCCCCAGGACCCCTCCGGCCGCGTTGATCTCGTCCACGGCCATCTCCCAGCCCTTCTTGTAGGGGTCCAGGAACTGGGGCACCCGGCTGTAGCTGTTGATCTCGCCGATCTTGATCGGCTCCCCGGCGAGCGCCAGGGCGCCCGGCACCATCGTCAGCAGCGCGAGCAGGAACGGTAGCCGTCGTCTCATGGTGTTCCCTCCTTTTCCAGCCAGGGGTTGGTGGGACCAACGGTGCTTGCGGGAACGGCCCTGCAGGGGCATCCCCGGGGCCGGCTCGGTGAGACCGCTCGGGCTACCACGTGGGCGGGGAGACCACCCACACGACCTCCACGTCCTGGTCCCCCTGGTTCACCCATTGGTGGGGGATGCGGGACGAGTAGTAGAAGCTCTCGCCGGGACCGACGCGGTAGGTGCGCTCCCCCACGGTGATGGTGAGCGTGCCCTTGAGCACGATCCCGAACTCCTCGCCGGCGTGGCTGTAGGGCTCGTGGGAGCCCCCGCCCGGCGCGACCACCGTGTAGAAGGGCTGCATCATCTTGCCCCGGGTGGACCGGACGAGCTGCTGGATCCGGGCGTTCCAGTTGCCCAGCGAGACCTCCCGCCGGGAGTCGACCCGGGTGACCACCGGCTCCTCGCTGTCATCGTCCGTGAAGAAGTCGACGATGTTCACACCGAGGGCCGCGGCGATCCTCTTGAGGGTGGCGATGGACGGGGAGGCGTGACCGTTCTCGATCTGGGAGAGGTGGGCTCCGGTGCACCCCACCTGATCGGCCAGCTGGCGCAGGGTAAGGCGCCGGGCCTCCCGAAGCCTCCGAAGTTTGGGGCCGATCTCGTCCGGCACGTGGACCTCCTCCTTCGCTCCCCTGCCGGGTTACGGCTCCTCTCCCCGTTCCCGGCCGGATCTCCGACAAAACATCTTTTGTGGCTGACACTGAAGGTTGGCACGGCGTTGTGCCTCTCACGGACGAAAGCACCTCCCCTGTCCGGTCCGCCTCCCTTCGCCGTATCGGCCTCTCAAGGGCGGGCGGGCCAGGGCAAGCCCTAGGCATCGGGGTGTAAAATGATATCTAACTCAAGTAAAGCACTTCTTATGAGCCGGTCAAGAAAAAAATAACGGTGTCCCGAAACAAAACCATGGCTCCCGGCCGCGGGCCCTTGCCGGAGGCCGACGCGGAGTCCGCTCGCCCCGGATCGGCCGATCGTGCACCAGAACGGGGGAAGCGGAACACCGGGCGTGCGAAGGCGCGGACGGCGTCCCTGCAGCTTGCGGGTGTGAAGCCTCTCCGCCCCATGCTACACTCCCGAGGATCGTGGCAGGGCAGCAGAACCGGAAACCAAGCCGGCGGTCTCTGACCGAGCCGGCAGGAGAGAAGCAGGGTCTTCATGGAGATCGTGGTCGCCCGATCCGCCGGGTTTTGCATGGGGGTACGACGGGCCATCGACATGGCCCGAGAGGTGGCACAGAACGAGGGGCGCACCGTGTTTACCCACGGCCCCCTGATCCACAATCCCCAGGAGCTGGAGCGGCTCCGGTCGGAGCGGATCGTGCCGCTGGCCCCGGAGGATCCGGTTCCCCGGGCTCCGGTGATCGTGCGGGCCCATGGCATCCCGCCGGGGGAGCGCCGTCAGATCGAGGCCGCTGCCGAGCGGGTGGTGGACGCCACCTGCCCCAAGGTGAGCCGGATCCAGCAGACGATCGCGGAGTACAGCGCCAAAGGGTATGCGGTGGTGATCTGCGGGGACGCGGACCACCCCGAGGTGGTGGGGCTCCTGGGCCACGCCCAGGGGCCGGCCTACGTGGTGGGGAGCCCCGCCGAGGTGGACGCCCTGCCCGACCTGGCCGAGGTGCTGCTGGTGGCCCAGACCACCCAGGACGAGGGGGTGTTTGAGGCGGTGCGGCGGCGAATCCTCGAGCGGTACCCCGGCGCGGAGACCATGAGCACGATCTGCAGCTCCACCCACCGCCGCCAAACCGAGGCCCGGGAGCTGGCCCGGGCCGTGGACGCGGTGGTGGTGATCGGGGGCCGCAACTCCGCCAACACCCGCCGTCTGTACCAGATCTGCCGGGAGCTCTGCCCCCGCACCTACCACGTGGAGACCGCCGAGGAGCTGCCCCTCGAGGAGCTCAAGCGGGTGAATCGCGTGGGGGTGACGGCCGGCGCTTCCACCCCCGCCTGGATCATCGAGCAGGTGGTCGAGGCCTTGCGCTCGGCCGGGGGAGGCTAGTCCCCGCTCAGCACGGCGCCGGGGGGCTGGGAGTGGGGGCCCACCAGCACCAGGTTGTACGGCACGCTCCGGAGCACCTCGTGGGCCCGGCTCCCCAGGACCCGCTCCCGCATCGGGTTCCGGCCGAACGCGCCCAGCACCACCAGAGCGGTGCGGGGGATCTCTTGCAGCACCCGCCGGAATCCCCCCTCGACCACCCTCCACACCGGCTGAATCTCGTCGAGGAGGTCCGCACGCTCCAGCCGCTCGCGGCCCTCGGCCTCGGCGCCGCCCTCGGCCTCGGTCATCACCTGGAGCGGAACCCCGGCCAGGCCGGCCAGGGCCCGAGCCCACAGGAGGGCCTTGAGCCCGAACGCCGAGTCTCCGTACAGGGCCACCACCCGGTCCCATGGAATCCAGCAGGTGGACGGCAGCATCACCGGCACGTCGGCCGCCCGGACGAGGGCCTGGACCTTGGGGCCCAACACGGCGGGGAGCAGGGGCTTGGCGAACGGGCTGGTCAGCGCCCGGGGGCACGAGATGAGGCTGAACCGGTCCTGGATGTCAGGCAGGGTGGATCCGGTGCGGCCGGTGGCCGGCTGCTCCTCCCACTCCACCCCCACCTCTTGGGCCAGGCGATCCGCCCGCCTCCGGGCCAGGTCGGGCTCGTACACGTAGGACTCGTCCAGGTCCATCTGAACGGCCCCGGAGCCCGCATAGAGAACCAGATGGCGGGACGTGGGGAAGTGGACCCGCAGCGGCACGTCGGTCTGGCGGCAGAACCACGCCGCTCCCCGGAACGTCTCGAACCCGCGGGGGTTGTTTCGGAACAGGTGAAGCACCGGCAACGCCATCTCGTCCTCCTACACCCATCTCCCGAAGGTTTTCCCAGCAACTTCGGTCAAGCTCGCCCCGACATCGGAGCCGGGGGGCATGGGGTCTGCTGGAGAGCCGCGTGCGGCTCCTTAGCTCGCCGCGCAGCGCCTCCAACGCTCGTACCGTGAATTCGTTGTGCCCCACCGAACTGTCATGAAACCATCGCCGGTGCCCCGTGCCTGCGCGGCGAATCTCATGCTCGGCTTCGCGCGCGGCCGGATGCAGGCCCCATGCCACCTGGCCGCTAACGTCCCAGGATCACTGAACGTTACCTTCCCTCGTTGCCCGGCCCCGCAGGGGCCTGATGGAGCGTCCCTGCGCCGGAACAAAGCCGGGGCCCCAACGGGGCCCCGGTCGGAAACACATCGAGATTTCCAAGCCTTCAAAATGCCGGTGGCCCGGCTCGTGTTACAAGGCCTCCACCAACAAGGCCATGCCCTGGCCACCCCCGATGCACAAGGTGGCCAAGCCGTACCGGCCACCCCGCCGCCTGAGCTCGTTCACCAAGGTCACCACGATCCGGGCGCCGCTGCACCCGATGGGGTGCCCCAAGGAGATGCCGCTCCCCGCCACGTTCGTCTTCTCGATGTCGAGATCCAGCTCCCGCATGCACGCGATGGCCTGGGCCGCGAACGCCTCGTTGAGCTCCACCAGGTCCAGGTCGGCCACGGTGAGCCCCGCCTTGGCCAGGGCCTTCCGGGTGGCAGGCACGGGGCCCACGCCCATGTAGGCCGGGTCCACCCCGCCCGAGGCCCACGACACGATCCGGGCCAGGGGCTCCACGCCGGCCGACTCGGCCGCGTCCGCGCCCATCAGCAGCAGCGCGGCCGCACCGTCGTTGATGCCCGAGGCGTTTCCCGCGGTGACCGTGCCGTCCTTCTTGAAGGCCGGCCGGAGCTTGGCCATCTTCTCGACGCTGGTGTCCATGGGCCGCTCGTCGGTGTCCACGACGACCGGGTCCCCCCGGCGCTGGGGCACGCTCACCGGCACGATCTCGGCCGCGAACCGGCCGTCGGCCTGGGCCGCCCGGGCCCGCTGGTGGCTCAACGCCCCCAGCTCGTCCTGCTCCTGGCGGCTGATCCCGTACAGGGCCGCGAGGTTCTCGGCGGTGTGGCCCATGTGGTACCCGTAGAAGCACTCCCACAGGCCGTCGTGGACCATGAGGTCCACCAGGTCGGTGTTGTTCATCCGGGCGCCCCACCGGCCGGCGGGCAGGGCGTAGGGGATCTGGCTCATGTTCTCCATACCGCCGGCCACCACCACGTCGGCCTCGCCCTCCCGGATGGCCTGGGCGGCCAGGGCCACCGCCTTCATGCCCGAGGCGCACACCTTGTTCACGGTGAACGCCGGGGTCTCCTTGGCCACGCCCGCCCGGATCGAGGCCTGCCGAGCCACGTTCTGACCCTGGCCCGCCCCAACCACGTTGCCCAGGATCACCTCGTCCACCTGCAGGGGCTGCAGGGCCTCGTCGTAGTCGTGATACCGGGTCTCCAGCTCGATGGGATCCTGGCCGAGGGCGCCGGGCGCCACCGCCCGCAGGGCCTCGCCGGCCACGGGCCGCACCCCCGCCCGGGTCAGGGCTCCCTTGATGGCGGCGGCCCCCAGGTCGGCCACCGGAACGTCCTTGAGCGCCCCGCCGAAGTTCCCCACGGCGGTACGGGCCCCGGATACGATCACGATGTCTCGCATGTGCTGCTCCTCCCTCCAAAGAAAGTGGCGTCATGTAACTTCGGTCTGCGGTCGTCGGTCGGGGGCCTTCGGCCCGCTGGAAGGCTGGGCTGCTAGGCGGCCGGGCCGCTTCCCCGAACCGCCGCCAAACCCTCGGTGGGGCATGGGGTCTGCTGGAGAGCCGCGTGCGGCTCCTTAG
>JAADGT010000307.1 GCA_013152215.1 Deltaproteobacteria bacterium | reverse complement strand
AGGCCGGCCGCAAGCACAGCCTCGAGCCGCTGGCCCAGGACCCCGGCCCGATGCCGTTCTCGGTGCGGGCGGGCGGCCGCGTGCTACCGGTGGGCGTGCGACCCGGCGGGTTCGTGCAGGCCAACCCCTGGGTGAACCAGGCCCTGGTGGACGAGGTGGCGAGCCTGGCCCCCCTGTACCGGAGGGGCGAGGTGCTGGAGCTCTACGCCGGCGCGGGCAACTTCACCCTACCCCTGGGGCTCGAGGCCCGACGGGTGGTGGCCGTGGAGGGGTACCCGCCGGCCGCCGAGGACCTGGCCCGAAACGCCCGGGCCCTGGGATGGGACCATGTGGAGGCCCGGGCCGAGCCGGCCGGCCGGGCTTTGGAACGGTTGGCCCGGCAGGGGTTCCGGCCCCGGTTCGCCCTTCTGGATCCCCCCCGGGAGGGCGCGGCCGACGCCATGGAGGCCCTGGCCGACCTGTCCCCGGAGCACATCCTGTACGTGTCGTGCTCTCCGCCCACCCTGGTGCGGGACCTGGGGGTCCTGCTCGGCCGAGGGTACCGGATCGAGTGGATCCGTGCTGCGGACATGTTCCCCCAGACGGCTCACCTGGAGAGCCTGACCCTCCTCCGGCTCGCTTTGACTCCCCGGAACGGGGGTGCGTAAAATGCCGCAGTTTCGTAACTGGCACCGATCCCCAGGCTGTTTCGGTGGAGGGGGCATGGGGCCTGCTTCCGGCCGCGTGCGAAGCCAGCCATCGAGATTCGCCGCGCAGGCACGGGGCAGCAACAATGGTTTCATGACCGTCCGCCCCGGGCGAACGGTTTCACGGTGCGAGCGTTGGAGGCGCTGCGCGGCGAGCTAAGGAGCTGCGCGCGGCTCTCCAGCAGACCCCATGCCCCCGGAGCTTTGATGACGGCTCAGGAGCCGCCCAGCTGCCTAGCCGCCTAGCGGGCCGAAGGCCCAGAGTACCGACCCGGGGGTCGCGGAGAGGCCATGCCAAAACCGAAGATCCTGATCGTGGACGACGAGTACCTGATCCGGTGGTCCCTGTCGGAGAACCTCCAAAAGGAGGGGTACCGGTGCGTGACCTCCGAGACCGGGGAGGAGGCCCTGGAGCTGTTCCGGACCGAGAGCCCGGACCTGGTGCTGCTCGACATCAAGCTGCCGGGCATCGACGGAATCCAGGTGCTCCAGCAGATCAAAGAGACCGACCCGGACACGCCGGTCCTGATGATCACGGCCACGACCCAGGTGGAGGTGGCGGTCAAAGCCATGAAGCTCGGGGCCTACGACTACGTGTCCAAGCCCTTCGACCTCACCGAGATCCAGACCAAGGTCCGCCACGCCCTCGAGACCACCCAGCTGCGGGAGGAGGTGGCCTACTTCCGGAGCCGACACGCCCACCGCCTGGGGTTCGACGGCATCATCGCCGGCTGCCCCCGGATGCAGGAGGTGCTGTCCGTGGCACGCAGGGTGGCCCGATCCTCGTCCACCACCGTGCTGCTCACGGGGGAGAGCGGCACGGGCAAGGACGTGCTCGCCCGGGCCATCCACTACGAGAGCCCCCGGGCCGACCGGCCGTTCATGCCGATCAACTGTACGGCCCTGCCCGAGGAGCTTCTCGAGAGCGAGCTCATGGGCTACGAGAAGGGCGCGTTCACGGACGCAAAGAAGACCAAGAAGGGCCTGTTCGAGCTGGCCGACGGAGGCACCATCTTCCTGGACGAGATCGGGGACATGAAGCTGGGCCTCCAGTCCAAGCTGTTGCGGTTCCTGGAGGACCGATCGTTCAAGCGGATCGGCGGCAAGGAGGACATCGAGGTGGACGTGCGGATCATCGCCGCCACCAACGCCGATCTGGAGCGGGCCATCGAGGAGAAGCGGTTCCGGGAGGACCTGTTCTATCGGCTCAGCGTGGTGCCGATCGTGCTCCCCCCGCTCCGGGACCGGCAGGAGGACATCCTCCCCCTGGCTTACCACTTCCTCGAGATGTACAACCGGGAGTTCAAGACCTCGTTTCGCGGGTTCTCGGCCGAGGCCGAGGCGTTCCTGACCCGGTACGACTGGCCCGGCAACATCCGCGAGCTGCGCAACGTGGTGGAGCGGGCCGTGATCCTCTCGACCGGTGACGAGATCGGGGTGGACGCCCTGCCCTGGAAGATCAAGGGCGGCGAGCGGGCGGGCGGAGCCAGGCGACCGGACAAGGCGCCCCAACCGGGCGTGGTGGTCCTCCCCGATCACGGGGTGGACATCGAGGAGGTCGAGCGGGAGCTGATCGTCCAGGCCCTGGAGAAGACCGGCAACAACCAGACCCGGGCCGCCAAGATGCTGGGCCTCACCCGCGACGCCCTGCGCTACCGGATGAAGAAGTACGATCTTCTGTAGGCTGGCCCCCCAGCGGCCTTACGGCCGAAAGCCGACAACCAACCAACAACAACCGCATCCACGTGGAACCTCTCCTTCGGGTCCTTCCCGTCTTTCTCGTGATCCTGGTGGGCTGGGTCGGCCGCCGGGTGGGGCTGATCCCTCCGGGATTCCAGGCCCCGGCCAACCGGGTGGCCTACTACCTGGCCGTGCCGTGCCTCATCTTCCTCAAGATCTCCGCAGCACCGTTCCGCGAGGTCTTCCGGCCGGGGGGGATCCTGGCGGCGCTGGCGGCCGTGGTGGCGGTATGGGTAGCGGCCCAAGCCGCGGCCCGGGTGTTGGGGCTCGAAGGGGGGACCCGGGGCACGTTCGTGCAGGCATCGGTCCACGCAAACCTGGGCTACATCGGCCTCGCGGTCGCCTACTACGCCCTGGGGGATCGGGGCCTCCAGTTCGCCGGGGTGTACGCGGCGTTCTTCATGTTGGCCAACAATTTCTTGTCGGTCGTGGCCCTCACGGCGGCCTCGGGCCGACGTCCCGGCATGGCGCGGCTCGCGGCCCGAATCGGGCTCCAACCGGTGATCGTGGGAAGCCTTCTGGGGCTGGTCTGGAGCTTCTTCCAACTGCCCTTGCCCGGCCTGGCCCGGGAGACCATCCGGATTCTCGGCAGCATGGGCCTTCCCCTGGCCCTGTTGCTGATCGGCGCCGATCTGGGGCTGGACGCCCTGCGCAGACCCCTGCCGGCCCTCGTGTCCCTGGGGTTCAAGAACCTGGCCCTCCCCGCCCTCGGCATGGTGCTCCTGGGGCTGGCCGGGGCCGGGTCCACGGAACGGGCCGCGGCCGTGGTCCTGCTGGCCGCCCCCACCGCCACCTTGACCCTCGTGATGGGCCGGGAGCTTGGGGGTGATCCCGCGTTCGCCTCCACCGCCATCAGCCTGAGCACCCTGGCGAGCGCCGCCACCCTGCCCCTCTGGCTCGCCCTGGGCCATTGACCGGACGACCCGACGGGTCGATCGACGCTATCCGGTCGAAGCCGGATCCCCTCCCCTCCCCCGGCAGGACCGGTCCGGTCGATTCCCCAGGGCCAGCCGGTTGACCGGCACCCGGAGGTTCCCGTACAAGTACCGGGTGGGGTGCCGGCCGTCCCCGCGGACGTGTGGCAGCCCCCTCTGCCCTTTGGTCGCACCGTATCGCAGGCGGTCACCACAGATCCGAACCCGTTCTTCCATCACGGAGGGGTAATCCATGAGCCAGATCGTGTCGTCCCCGTCCCAGCAGTTCGACAAGGCCCTCGAACTGGGTCGCCCGCCGAATATCCATAAGCTGTTCCCCCACTCCCGGGCGCTGATCGTCAGCGGAAAGGTGATCGACCGGGCCATGCTGGCCAAGGGCGGGGCCATGGCCATCGCGGCCAACGCCCGGAACCGGTTCGTGATCCACGGGGTGCTCCGGGCCGCTCAGCGGGCCAACGCCGCGGTGATCATCGAGATCGCCAAGAGCGAAGGCGGCGCGGACGCCTACTGCGCGGTGAACTACTGGAACATGGCCACCTACGTGGACCAGGCGGCCAACGAGCTGGGGGTCACCGTGCCGGTAGCGGTGCACGCGGACCACTACACCCTCAAGAAGCCCCAGGACATCGAGACGGCACGCACCCAGATCCCCAGCATGTTCGACGCGGGCATCACCTCGATCGCCATCGACGCCTCCCACCTTCCCGACGACGAGAACCTGCTGGCGAACCTGGACCTGTACCGGTACGTGCCTGCCTGGGCCGGGCTCGAGACCGAGGTGGGCGAGATCAAAGGCGCCGCAGGGCTGTCCACCGTGGATGAGGCCCGGTTCTTGATCCAGGGGCTCAACGCGAACGGGGTGTTCCCCGACTGGATCGCCCTGAACAACGGCACCACCCACGGCATCCAGGCCTCGGACGCCGGCATCCAGGTGGAGCTCACCGCCGAGATCCACAAGGCCCTCGAGCCCTACGGCGTGTCTGGGGCCCAGCACGGAACCTCGGGGAACAGCTTCGACCGGCTGCGGCGCATCGCGGCCGAGACCCGCACCACCAAGGCCAACGTGGCCACGGCCCTGCAGATGATCTCGTGGGGGGTGAAGGTGAACGAGTACGGCAACGCCCTCCTGGACGACCAGGGGCGGTTCGTACGGGAGCCGGGGGCCGGGGTCACCGACGAGCTGTGGACCGAGATGGTGGCCTACGCCGACGAGCGGGGCTGGAAGAAGGGCGACTACAAGAAGCTCAACCTGCCCTTCGAGAACAAGCTCTGGGCCCAGCCGGCCGAGATCCGCGAGCGCATGATCCGGGGTGTGGAGGAGTTCGTGTACCACCTGCTCACCCAGGTGTTCAACACGGCCGACACCGCGCCCCTGGCGATCGAGGCGATCCTCCGGGCCGAGTCCTACGACCTGGGGCCGAAGGCGGAACGCAGGGAGAACCCGGCCGACTGGACCGAAGAAAAGATCCGCGAACGGGCCAAGGCCCTCCAGAAAGAGGAGGGCCCGGGGGGCGACTTCGACGACTGAGACCAAGTTGCGTGCAAACCGAGCCCCCCGGGGGGCGGGGCAAGGGACCTGCCTCCGGCCGGGCGCGAAGCCGGGCATTGAGATTCGCCGCGCAGGCACGGGGCGGGGGAGTTGGTTTCATCTGCGCAGGGGGCCAATAGCTTTGATCGCAAGTTGGTCTGAGGTTCGCACGGGGCGGCTCCGGCGGTGGGCCTCGCCAGAGCCGCCCCACCCACGAGTTTCCGGCCGATTTTTCACCTTTGCCTGTCTCACCCACACCCTGAGAAGGGGGAAATCCATGCGTGTTCGCCTCGCCGTGCTCGTCCCGGTCCTCGCGGCCCTCGTGCTCCTCGGAGCCTGCTCCAAGAGCCCCGAGGAGAAGTTCGCTCTCCACAAGGCCCGGGGCCACGCTTTTCTGGAGGAAGGCAAGATCGACGAGGCGGTCCTGGAGCTCCGGGGGGCCCTTCAGATCAAGCCCGACTCGCCCGAGGTGCTGTTCGACCTGGGGGAGGCGCTCCTGAAGAAGGGGCGGATCCGCGAGGCGTACCAGGCCTTCCGCAAGGTGTCGGAGCTCGACCCCGACAACCTCGACGTGCAGATCCGGCTCGGTAACCTGGAGCTTCTGGCCAACATGGCCGCCGAGTCCCGGGGCCGGGCAGAGAAGGTGCTCGAGGACGCCCCGGACCGGGCCGACGCCCACCTCCTGCTCGGCAAGGCGTACCTGCGCGAGCGCAAACTGGACGAGGCCCTGGCCCAGTTCGACAAGGCCATCGAGCTCGAGCCGAAGAAGGTAGGGTACCGCCTGGTCAAAGCCACCGCCCTGCTGGCCGGCCAGCGCCTCTCCGAGGCCCGGGCCGAGGTGGACCGGGCCCTCGAGATCGCCCCCGACAACCGGGACGGCCTGCTGCTGCTCGCCCAGATCGCGGACCTCCAGAAGGACACCGAGGCGGTGGACCGGGCCTTCACCAAGGCCCTCAACACCTCGCCCGACGACCCGGCCGTGTGGTTGAGCTACGGCAACTACTGGATGACCAAGGGCGAGGTGGACAAGGCGGTGGAGGCCTTTCGCAAGGCCGGCGAGAAGGAAGAGCGCACCACCCGGGGGTGGGAGAAGGTGGCCGAGATCGCCCTGGCCCGCCGGGACCTGGACCTGGCCCGGGAGGCCGTGGCCAAGATCCGGGAGAAGAACCCCAAGAGCGCGGCGGCCCTGTACTACGAGGGCCGGATCTTCCTCCAGCAGCGCAAGTTCGACGAGGCCTCGGCCCGGCTCGCCCAGGTGCTCCAGCAGTACCCCGACCACCCAGAGGCCCACTACTTCCAAGGCCTGGCCCGGTACGGGAGCGGGAGCCTGGAGCTGGCCCAGGCAGAGCTGGAGAAGGCGGTGCAGGTCAACCCCAACTTCTACAAGGCCCGGATGCTCCTGGCCCAGGTGCTCCTGGACCGCCGGGACTTCGAAGGCGCGCTCAAGGCCACCGATCCCCTGGTCTCGACCCCGAAGGTCCACACCGAGGCCGTGCTGATCCGGGCCACCGCGCTCATGGGCCTCGACAGGCCGAAGGAGGCCCGGAAGCTCCTGGAGGCCCTGGTCAAGGCCGTGCCCGGCCACGGCCGGGCCTGGGAGCGGCTGGGGGTGTGCTACGTCACCCTCAAAAAGCCCGACCAAGCCCTCAAGGCGTTCCGCAAGGCCATCGAGGCCGACCCCGCCAACCTGCGGCCCGTGATCCTGGCCACGGCCCTGCTCACGGCCCAGAAGAAGACCAACGACGCGGTCAAGCTGGTGGAGGGCCACATCCGTGCCGGCAACGACTCGGCCCCGACCCGGATCCTGCTGGCCAAGGTCCGGCTGGCCGCCAAGGACCCCGACGGCGCCCGCAGGGACCTGGAGAAGGCGTTGGAGCTCGACGAGAACGCGGCCGAGGCCTACCTGCTGCTGGCCCGGCTCCAAAGCGGACCCGACGCTGGCGACAAGGCCCTGGCCGATCTGGAGAAGGCCGTGGAGAAGCGGCCCGACTACCTGCCCGCGTGGGTGCTCAAGGGCTCGCTCCACGACCTCAGGGGCGAGTACGACGCGGCCAACGAGGCCTACCGTAAGGTGCTCGACCGCAACCCCGACTTCATCCCCGCGCTCAACAACTTGGCCTGGAACCTCTCGGAGCACGGGGGCAACATCGACGAGGCCCTGAAGTTCGCCGAACGCGCCGTGGAGCTGGCCCCGGACTCCCCGCCCCTGAACGACACCCTGGGCTGGATCTACGTGAAGAAGGGGGTGCCGCTGAAGGGAGCACGGCACCTGGAGACCGCGGCCGAAGGCCTGCCCGACAACCCGGTGGTCCAGTACCACCTGGGAGTGGCCTACGCCCGCCTGGGCGAGAATAAGAAGGCCCGGTCCGCCCTGGAAAAAGCCCTGAAGCTCGCCAAGGACTTCCCCGGCGCCGACGAGGCCCGCAGGGAGCTGGAGGCCCTGGGGGCGGACTGAGCCCGGTGAGCGAAAACGGCTCCTTCCGCCCGACCATCGTCCTCGTCGAGCCCATGTACGGCGGGAACCTGGGCAGCGTGGCCCGGGTCATGGCCAACTTCGGGCTCCGGGATCTGGTGCTCGTGAACCCCGCCGCGGGCATCCTGGAGGACCCGCGCCTGGAGCCCATGGCGAGAAAAGCCGTGGAACTGGTGCGGAGTGCGAGGATCGTGGGCACCCTGGCCGAGGCCGTGGCCGACACCGAGCTGGCCCTGGGGTTCACCACCCGGCTGGGCCGCCGCCGCAACGACGGCCTCGAGCTCCGGCAGGCCGTGGAGCAGGCGGCCCGGAAGCTCGCCCCCGACGCCCGCATCGCGGCCGTGTTCGGCCGGGAGGACGCGGGCCTCACCACGGCCGAGCTGGACCTGTGCCACTGGCTCGTGCGGATCCCCACGGACCGCGGCCTGCCCAGCCTCAACCTGGCCCAGGCCGTGGGCCTGTTCTGCTACGAGGTGCGCATGGCCCGGCTGGCCGCGGCTCCGGAGTCGGTGCCGTACCGCCCGGCCACCGTGGCCGAGATGGAGGGCATGTACGCCCACTTCGAGCGGGTGTTGTGGGAGATCGGGTTCATCGAGGAGGAGAGCCCGGAGCGCATGATGAACCAGATCCGCCGGATCTTCTCCCGGCGGCTCCCCAGCCCCCGGGACGTGCGGATCCTCCGGGGCATCCTGTCGAAGGTGGAGCTGGCCCTGCGCCGGCCGGAGCTGCGGAAGGCGCCCCCGGAGTGAGAGAGTTCGGGCCTCCGGCCCGCTGGGAGGCTGGAAAGCTGGGAGGCTAGGAGGCTATTAACCCGGCGGATAAACAGGCGCTATCGCTCCCCGCTCGGAGGGGCAAGGGACCTGTCGGAGAGCCGGGCGCGGCCCCTTCGCTCGCCGCGCAGCGCCTCTGACGCTCGGACCGCGAAAGGGTTCGGATTCCATCGAGTTGTCATGAAACCCGTTCTTCGGTCCCGTGCCTGCGCGGCGAATCTCAGTGCCCGGCTTCGCGCCCGGCCGGAGGCAGGTCCCTTGCCCCTTTGCTCAGGGGTCCGATGGCTTTGAATGCAACTTGGTATCAATCCCCCGACGCCGCCTCGCACACGGCCCCGGCCTCGTCCGCCAGGGGCCGCCGGTG
>JAADGT010000251.1 GCA_013152215.1 Deltaproteobacteria bacterium | reverse complement strand
ACGGCGACGGGCGCCGGGTACGGTCCCGGCACCCCCCCCGTGCCCGCCCGGAACGTGTGCCAGGCGTAGCGGGGAAGGCAGCCCATGGCCAACATCTTCTACGGTCTGAACATCGGGCGCTCGGCCATGCTGGCGCACCAGACCGCCCTGGACGTCACGGGCCACAACCTGGCCAACGTGAACACGGAGGGGTACTCGCGCCAACGCGTCCAGCTGGCGCCGGGGATGCCCACGGTCACCTCCCAGGGGAGCATCGGATCGGGGGTCGACGCGGAGGACGTCCAGCGGGTGCAGGTCTCGTACCTGGAGCGTCAGATCGCCCGGGCCACCGTGGGACGCGGCCACGACCGCGTGCTGGCCCAGGGCCTCGACGAGGTCCAGGCCGTGCTGGACGAGCCCTCGGAGTCGGGGCTCAACGCGGCGTTGACGGAGCTGTGGAGCAGCTTCGACGCGTTGGCGGCCCGACCCCAGGACCTGGCCCTGCGGGCCCAGACGCTCGATCGGGCCCAGAACCTGGCCACCGTGTACAACCAGAAGGTGTCCGGGCTCTCGGAGCTCCGGGACCGGTTCGACGAGGCCGTGGACGAGGCGTTGGCCGACGTGAACACCGCCATTCAGGAGCTGCGGGACCTCAACGCGGCAGTGGCCAAGGCCGAGGCCGCCGGCCACCAGGCCAACGACCTGCGGGATCAGCGCGACGGGGTGATCCGGGAGATCAGCGGCAAGCTGGGGGTGGAGGTGGAGACCGACGGCTCCTACCTGAACCTTCGGGTGGCGGGAGGAGGGCCGTATCTGGTGTACGAGACCGAGGGCTTCGAGATCCAGGCCGACCGGGACGAGGGCGGGCGGCTGGCCTCGTTTCGCGTGGGCTCGGCTCCGATCGCGCCGGACGGAGGCGAGATCGGAGCATATCTGGAGCTTCGGGACCAGGTGATCCCGGGCCTCCAGGAAGAGCTGTCCCGGTGGATGGCCACGGTGACGGACCGCATCAACGCCTTGCACCGGCAGGGAACCGACCGCGACGGCAACCCGGGCCGCAACCTGTTCGTGTGGGACGGCGACACGACCCGCGTGGAGGCGGCGCCCAGCACGGGGGTATCGAAGGTGACGGCGGGCACCGGTTTGGAACCGGGGACCCACCGCATGGACGTGAGCGTGCCCACGGACCCGGCGAGCCTGTTCTCCACCGCCGACCGGGGCACCGGAACGGCAGACTCCGGGATCGTCCTCCAGGCCACCGGGGGAACCTACCGGGGAGAGGCCGCCATCGGGCTGGACTACCACGTTCGGGTCACCGCGGCGGCCGGCTCCACCGTGTCGGTCGCCCTGTACCGGGGCGACGAGAGGATCGGCGAGGCGGTGGAGGTGAGCACCTCGGGCGGGACGGCGTCGTGGACCGTGGACGGGGTGGACTTTCAGGCGACGGTGGACGCTGGCACCTACTCGGTGGGGGACCGCAGCGACGGGCTGTTGACCACGGGGAGCGTCAGTCTCGACGGTGGGCCGGCCCAGGACGTGGACCTGGCGCAGGACGCGGGCGTGACCCTGGTCGGAGGGGTGGACCTGGGGTTCCTCCCAGGGGGCACGGCAGAGGTGTTCTTCGGAGGCGACCCGTTCTCCGGGGGCACCTTCACGGTGTACGCGCCGGACGCCCGGTTGGGGCTGGACCCCAAGGTGGCGGCCGACACCGACCGGATCGCGGCGGGGCTGGGGAGCGCGGCGGGGGACGGCGAGACGGCCCGTCTCATCGCGGACCTCGCCGCCCAGAACCTGTTCGAGGACGTGGGCGAGACCCCCGCCGGGTATCTGGGCCGGATCGTGCAGGACCTGGGGGCCACGGCTCGGGACGCCCGGGTGTTCGATCGGGCGAGCCAGGCCGTCCTCACCCAGCTGGAGGCCCAGCGGGAGGCGGTGTCCGGGGTGAACGTGGACGAGGAGATGGTCCAGCTCCTCCAGTACCAACGTGGCTTCGAGGCGGCGGCGCGGTTCGTGAACGTGATGGACAGCCTGATCGACACCCTCATCAACCGAGTCGGGTTGGCCGGCCGTTAGGAGCAGTGAGCCATGCGCGTGACCCACAAGAGCCTCCAGCAGAGCTGGGTCCAGGACCTCCAGAGGCGTCTGGGAAACTTGGACCGGCTCAACCGCCAGATCGGGTCGGGAAAGCGCATGACCCAGCCGGCCGACGACCCCGCCGGGGCCAGCCGGCTGGTCCGCCTCCAGGAGGTGGTGGCCCGGAACCGCCAGTACGTCCGGAACATCGACGAGGCCTTGGCCGTGCATCGGTCCACCGAGTCGGCCCTGGAGCAGGCCTACAACCACCTGGTGCGGGCCAAGTCCATCGCGGTGGAGGGGGCGAACATCGCGAGCGCGCCGCTTTCGGGCAGCTACACCGCCCTGGCAGACGAGGTGGCCGGCATCCGCGAGGGGCTGCTGCAGATCGCCCAGGGCCGCCACGAAGACAAGTACCTCTTCAACGGAACGGCCGGTGAGAAGGCCCCGTTCCAGAGCGAAGGGGAGTCGGTGCGGTACCAGGGGAACTCCGAACGGCTTCGGGTGAACATGGGCAACGGCCAGAGCGTGGCCGTGAACCTGCCGGGGGACATTGCGTTTCGGGAGACGGAGGCGCGGAGCCGGGACGACGTGTCCTACCCCCTTGACCTTGAAGCCGCACCGTTGACCTTCACGGTTTCGGACGGGACGTATGACGTGGAGGTGACCCTGGATGGAACCTACGCGAACGCGAGCGACCTGGCCGCTGCGGTGGACGCCGCCCTCCGGGAATACGAGGACGCCAACGGCGTCACGGTGAACCTGGAGGCCCTGGCCAACGACGACGGCACCTGGTCGCTCCGGATCGCGGACTCGGAAAAGGGGGGTGAGATCACGGTTGCCGGAGCCGGCGCCCTGGGCCTGTCGGACGGGACCCGGAACATGTTTGAGCTCCTGTCCGACCTGGAGGCCGCTCTCCGCTCCGAGGACCCCCAGCAGGTGGCCGGGCTCCTGGACCGCCTGGACCGGGGCCTACACGACCTGGTGACCCAGCGGGGCCTGGTGGGCGCCCGGAGCCGCAACCTGGACCTGGCCAAGAACCGCCTGGAGGCGTTCAACGCGGCGGCCGAGGAGGTTCAGGCCGGCGTGGAGGGGGTGGATCTGCCCGAGACCGTGATGCGCCTCACCAGCGAGGAGCAGGCCTACCAGACGGCGTTGGCCGCCGGCGCCCGACTGTTCAATATCTCGATTCTCGACTATCTGACCTGAGCGCGGTGCACGCGCGAGGAGGTGACCGCCGTGGAGATCCGTACCCCCGCCTTTGGCCCCGTGGAGATCGACGAAGCCCAGATCGTCACGTTCACGCAACCCATGCTCGGGTTTCCGGACGACCTGCGGTTCGTGGTGCTGGACCCGGATCCCGAGGTTCCGTTCCAGTGGCTTCAGTCGGTGGACCACCCGGAGGTGTGCTTCCTGATCACGGATCCCCGGCCGTTCTTCCCGGACTACCGGATCGAGGCCAAAGAGGCCGAGCTGCGGGACCTCCGGATCACCGACCCGGACCAGGCCGCCGTGGCCGTGGTGGTGAATCTGTCCGAGGGCATCGAGGGGGCCACGGCCAACCTGCTGGCGCCCATCGTGTTCAACACCGAGCGCAAGCTGGCCCGCCAGGTGGTCCTCGAAGGCTCGGGCTACCCCCTTCGGGCGCGGCTGTTTCCCCCGGAGGAAAGGGTGCGCGAAGCCGCGGGGTGAGCCCGAGGGCTCGCAGACCCGGGTTCGACGCCCGCCGGACATCGCGCCGGCGGGCGTTCTCGTGCTGGGGCTGGACCGCGGGGGGAGGCCGCTGCTATACGGAACGCAGGAGGGAAGATTCCTGTCGGAGACCGTACGGTGATCCTCGTGGACGGGCACAATCTGATCGGCCGGGGGCTCCGCCTGCCCTTGAGCCGCGAGGAGGAAGGGCGCCGGCGGGTGGTCGAGCGGCTCTCGGCGTGGGCCTCCTCCCGGCGGGAGCCGGTGACCGTGGTGTTCGACGGCGATCGGGCCGGTGGAACGCAGACGGGCCGGCTGGGAGCGCTCGGGGTGGTCTACTCCCCCTCCACGCGAACGGCCGACGACGAGATCCTGCGGTTGCTGCGGAAGACCAACCCCCGCTCGGTTCTGGTCGTCACCTCGGATCGACGCCTGGCCGTTCGCGTGCGCGGATTGGGAGGACGGGTGGAGACCGCAGAGGCGTTCTGGGCGCGGATCCGGCCCTCGAGCCCGGGAGTTGTCGAGCCGGAGAAGCCGGAGCCGGCGGAGGAGGAGGTGGAGGAGTGGCTCCGTCTCTTCCGGCAAGGCAAGGCCCCGCGCAGGCAGTGAGGGGGCCGCTTGGGTCCCAGACGGACAAAGGGGCAGGGAGGCCCCCGACCTGTGCCGATCCGTGTGCATCTGTGGCTCCAGCCCCTCGACCGCCTTCTCAGTGGTTCAGGGGAAACAGCCGGTTCGCCACGCACCGCTTGCCGTGGGCCAAGGTGGGGTAGTCCCGGCAGATCTGGGGCTTGATGGCGTGGATCCGGCACCGGGCCCGGCCCGGCGCGATCCGCACCAGATAGGGGCAGCGGGGGAGGCGTGTGCCCGTCTCCGGATCGATCCACAGGTGGCCCAGGGGGCTCACCCGGGCCAGCAGCTCGGAGCGGCCTTCCTGGGCCCATCGGGCCACGTCCCCGGGAGTGGCCACGAGGTTTGCTCCGAACAGCTCGCAACATTTCCCACAGGACCGGCACCCTGCGCGCTTGGGGACCCGGCGGGCCCACCGCCCGAACCGGCGGGACGCGCGGACGACCGCGGAGTCCTCCCACCGGTTCCAGACCCCACGGGGCCATGTGGCAGATCGAAACACCGCGGCCACGGCTCACCTCCCTTCCCCCGGGGCGAGGAGTCGCGGGTCCAGCCTACCAGACATCCCGGCCAAGACAACCCCCGGCAGCTTGACGTTTCGGCGACGGCCCCGTACCCTGCGCCGCCATGATCACCCCAAGGGATCGCCTCGTTTGGTTTTGCCGGCCCGGGTTCGAGGACGAACTCGGCGCGGAGGTCGTGCAATGGGCCGGGGCGTCCGTGCGGCTCCACGCCTCCGGCGGCGCCGGATGGGTGCTCCTCGACGTCCCGGCACCGGAGGTGGCCCGGGAGCTGGCCGCTTCGATCCGACCGTTCACCTTCGTGTTCGCCCGCCAGTGGTTCCGGGTCCTGGGGGAGGGCACGGGCTCGGCAGAGCCCGGCGACGTGATTGCGGTCCTCGAGGAGACGGCGCGGAGGGTCGGGGGAGCGCCCCGGGCCCGCGACCTGGTGGTGGAAGCGCCGGACTCCGGGGCGGGCCGGCGGCTGTGGCCCCGGTGCGAGGCCCTGTCCCGCCACCTGCGGCCGGAGCTGGAGGCCAGGGGATGGCTGTCGGCCCGGCACCGACAGGCTCCACGGCTTCACGTGGCCCTCGTGCCGGAAGGGCGATTTTGGGTGGGGGTGTCGGACCCGAGGAACTCGTCGCCGTGGCCGGGGGGCATCGCTCGTCTCATGGTGCCGGCGGGGGCGCCGAGCCGGTCGGCCCGGAAGGTGGAGGAAGCACTCCACGTGCTCTTGACGGAGCACGAGCGACAGAAGGCACTCAAACCTGGCCGCCGGGTGGTGGACCTGGGCGCGGCCCCGGGCGGATGGTCCTGGCAGTTCGCGCGCCGAGGGCTGTTGGTCACGGCGGTGGACAACGCCCGGCTGGCCTCGGAGGTCCTGGAGACCGGGCTCGTGGACCACGTGCGGGCCGACGGGTTCCGGTTCCGCCCCGACAGACCCGTGGACTGGATGGTGTGCGACATGGTCAAACCGGCCGAGCGGGTGGCGCGGCTCGTGGGGCTGTGGGCCGCCCAGGGCCGGGCCCGGTGGCTTCTGTTCAACTGGAAGCTGCCGGGCGGCCGCCGGTTCGAGGCGGTGCAGCGGTGCCGGGCCATCGTGGACCGGGAGATGGGGCGGGCGGGCAAGGGGTACACGTTGCGCCTCCGCCACCTGTACCACGACCGGGACGAGGTGACGGGCTATCTGGCCGTGGGGGAGCGAAAGAGCACCCCGGCCCGGAGATCGCGCCGGCCGGGGCGACGGCGGTAGAGAAGGGGAGGCCTTAGCCCTCCCTGTTCAGGATCTCGTCGGCGAGGTCCGGATAGAGTTTCCGCAGGCACTCGTCGCACAGGCCGTGGCTGAACGCCACGCTCTGGCGCTCCTCGAAGTACTGCTCCACGCTGACCCACTCCTGGGGCTTCCCCTCCTCCTCCACCCGGATCTTCTTGCAGCTGGCGCAGATCGGCAGAAACTGCTCCAAGGCGTGCACGGTGCTCTCGAGCTCCTGGGCCCGGCGGTGGAGGCGCCACAGCACGACCATGGCTGCGGCGAGCAGGACCGCCGTGGAGAACCCGGTCAGCAGGAAGGCGCGCACGTACCCGGCGGCCACCGGCACGAAGTCCTGGTAGGCCTCGAACACGTAGTGGCGGCCCTGGGCGTCCCGCTCTTCCAGGGGGATGTAGGACTCGATGTACTCCGTGGGGGCGGGCAGTCCGTAACGCGAGCGGAACCGGGCCTGCGAGATCACCTCGGACACGGTGTGCCCCTCGCTTGCTCGGGCGACCTCCTCGTGTTCGGGGATCTGCCGCCCCACCAGCCGGGCGTCTGTGGCGTAGAGCACCGTGCCGTCCGGGGAGTAGATCCGTGCCCGCAACAGGCCCAGCAGGGCCAGCTTGTCCCGGATCAGGTGGTCGAAGTATTCGTAGAGCTCCAGGTCGCCCAACCCCTCGAGGATGGTGGGGAGGGGAAAGGTGTTCTCGAGCTCCCGCCGCAGGAACTCCGTCATGGTCTGGGCGGTCTCCTCCGCGTGGCGGACCGCCTCGCGCCGGAAGAACAGCCACTCCACGGCCAGGAGGCCGCAGAAGAGAACGAGGAACACGGCCGCGGTCACGGCCGGAAACCGTCGTTTCAACAGGGAGTCGGTCTGGGCCATGGGACTCTGCGGGAGCTTCGGCAGGGCTGGGTTTGGGCCAAGGCTCTCGTATCGTCCCCCAGGGCCCGGAGCATGAGGGTCCATTCGGCGGCCGTGAACACCCTGCGGAGAACGGCTTCCTGCGCCGAGATCATCGGCGGAGCCCCGGCGGACTGGCCCGGGAAGCAGCGGAGCATGTCCCGGTCGAATCGGCACCACCCCAGCCGGAAGAAGTCCAGGTTCTTCACCGTGGTCACGACCCGGATCCCCCGGACGGTCACAAGGTCCAAAGGGAACAGGGCGCAGGCGAACGGTTTCGTGCCGTGGATCCGGCATCCCTTCCCGTCGAAGTGGCGGCACCGCCGCTCCACCTTGCAGCACAGGTTCGGGCCCAGACGGGGCCGGCACCGGCCCGGATCGCAGGACCAGGGCTCGCTCAGCATGGGGTCCAGGTACAGGTCGGGCCGCACCCGGATCATCTGGTCCAGGAACGCCTGCACGTCCGGGTCCCACGGCACCTCGGTGAAGATCGGTTCCTGGTCGGACATTCGGAAGCTCCGGCAGGCCACTGGGTGGCCTGTTTGCGGGGTACGGGCCTTGCGCGAGTCTCGGTCCGAGCGTTGCGTGCGGGGCATGGGGTCTGTCGGAGAGCCGGGTGCGGCTCCTAAGCTCGCCGCGCAGCGCCTCCGCCGGCCGGCCCGTGAAATGGTATCCGTTGCATGCAGCTGTGATGGAACCCGTTCCGGTGTTTCGTGCCCGCGCGGCGGATCTCAACGCTCGGCTTCGCGCCCGGCCGGAGGCAGACCCCTTGCCCCCCGGCGGGTGAGGTGCCGGCGCAGAGACTTCGGCTTCCCATCCTCCCAGCGGGCCGAAGGCCCGAACTTACGGAGACCGCTCGTTGGTCCCTTGCTCCACAACCCGTTCGACGAGGAGGTGCACCATGGAGCGACGTGTCGGAAACACGAGGATCGTGCTCGTCCGAGGTGACATCACCCGACAGGGGGTGGACGCCGTGGTCAACGCGGCAAACCCGTCCCTCATGGGTGGGGGCGGGGTGGACGGCGCCATCCACCGGGCCGGCGGGCCAGCCATTCTCGACGAGTGCAAGAAGATCGTCAAGGAGATCGGGCGGCTTGCGCCGGGGAACGCGGTGGCGACCACCGGAGGCCGTCTTCCGGCACGCCACGTGATCCACACCGTCGGGCCGGTGTGGAGGGGCGGAGGCCGGGGGGAGCCGGAGGTGCTCAGAAGCGCCTACGTCGAGAGCCTGAAGAGGGCGGAGGAGCTTGGCTGCCGGAGCGTGGCGTTTCCGTCCATTTCGACGGGCGCCTACGGTTACCCCCTCGAAGAGGCGGCCCAGGTGGCCCTGGAGGCCGTGATCGGTCACCTGGAGGAGGGAAGCCCGCTGGAAGAGGTTCGGTTCGTGCTGTTCAGCGACACCGTGCTGGCGGCCTACGAAACCGTGTTGAAAAAGCTCAAACCCTGATCGGGGCTCAAGCCTCACGCCTTGCGTTCCGTTGGATTAGGAAAGCCCTCCTTGGGTGGGCGGGCCATCCGGGGGGGGGCGGGCCT
>JAADGT010000131.1 GCA_013152215.1 Deltaproteobacteria bacterium | reverse complement strand
GAGCGGGGGGCAAGGGGCCTGGTGGAGCGCCGGGCGTGGCTCCTACAGTCGCTGCATCCGGTGCTCAGCCGATGCTCGCCTCCCCGAGGAACCTTGAAAACGTTCGCGCTGATCGATCCGCCACTGAACCTTTGCAACCCGGGCTGGGCGCCGGATGCAGCGTGAGCCGGATACTGCACTCACGCACGGCCGGAACCAGGCCTCTTGCCCCCTCGCGGCAACGCCCCGGACCAACGAGAGTTACCCTTCCCCGGTGCCCGGCTTCGCACGCGGCCGGAAGCAGACCCCACGCCCCCGTCGGTGCGACGAGGCGTGGGTCGGTGCGGGGTCCCCGTTCGCGAGCGGGCCGCTCACACGCCCCGGTGCACGACCAGGTCCGGGTACTCCTCCTTGAGTTCGCTCTCCAGGGGGAGGGTGTCCCCCTCCACCCGCAGGATCAGCTCCCGCCGCCCCTCGGGCACGTCCTGGTAGGTTGTGAGGATGGAACGGATCTTCAGGCCGTGGGCCCGCACCTTGTCCGCCACCACCCGGATCGACCCGGGCTCGTCGGGGATGGTCATCTGGAACCGTACCGTGTCCGTGCGGGCCCCGGTGACCTGGATCAGGGCCTCGAACACGTCCTCGTGGGCCAGAATGCCCACCAGGGCTCCGCCGTCGTCCACCACGGGCAAGCAGCCGATCTTGTTGTCGTGCAGGAGCAACGCGGCCTTCTCGATGGTGTCGTCGGGGCCCACCCGGAGCGGATCCCGGCGCATGGCCTCGGACACCTTGGCCCGGCTCAGGGCGTAGTGGAGCTCGTACACGTCCAGGGTGGTGGCACGGCTGGGCATGTACTCCTTGAGGTCCCGATCGCTCACGATGCCCACCAACCGATCGCCGTCCATCACCGGCAGGTGTCGGATCTTGTGCTCCTTCATCAGGTGGATCGCCTCGGACACCGGATCGTCCTTCCCCACGGTGACGGGATTCGGGCTCATCCATTTGCGCACGACCATGAACCTTCTCCTTTCGTTCTGGGTTGATGGGATCGAGTGCACATCGCCGGCTCTCCTATCGGCCCGGCCGGCTCGGGCCATGAGGGACGGGTTTGCTTTTCCCAAACCCGGGCCGCCCCTTGCCTCGGGCCGCCGGGGACCCGTACACTGTGGGGCCTTCCGTTTTTCTTGCGATCCCCTGTGCTTCCCCCTTTTCGGGCTTTTTCGAGGGTGTACGCCATGACCGATCCGCGCGCCGAGCTCGGCACCTATGACCCCCACGCCTTCGAGGAGAAGTGGTACCGGTGGTGGGAGCAGGAGAAACTGTTCCACGCCGATCCCTTCTCGTCCAGGCCCCACTTCTCCATCGTGATCCCCCCGCCCAACGTGACCGGCAGCCTCCACATGGGGCACGCCCTCAACAACACCCTGCAGGACGTGCTCGTTCGGTACAAGCGGATGGACGGGTACGAGGCCCTGTGGGTGCCGGGCACCGACCACGCGGGCATCGCCACCCAGAACGTGGTCGAGCGCATGCTGGCGGCCGAGGGCAAGACCCGCCAGGACCTGGGCCGCGAGGCGTTCGTCCAGAGGGTGTGGAGGTGGCGGGAGGAGTCGGGCGGCACGATCCTTCGGCAGCTGAAGCGCTTGGGGGCGTCGTGCGACTGGGACCGGGAACGGTTCACCATGGACGAGGGCCTCTCCCGCGCCGTCCGGGAGGTGTTCTGCCGGCTGTACGAGCAGGGCCTCATCTACCGGGGGGACTACCTCATCAACTGGTGCCCCCGGTGCCACACCGCCCTGTCGGACCTGGAGGTGGAGCACGAGGAGGAGGCCGGCCGGCTGTGGCACATCCGGTACCCGGCCAAGGACGGCTCGTCCGGGGTGGTGGTGGCCACGACCCGGCCCGAGACCATGCTGGGCGACACCGCCGTGGCCGTTCATCCCCAGGACCCCCGGTACCGCGACCTGGTCGGGAAGACCCTGGTCCTGCCCCTCGTGGGGCGGGAGATCCCGGTCATCGCGGACCCGGCGGTGGACCCCGAGTTCGGCACGGGCGCCGTGAAGGTGACCCCGGCCCACGACCCCAACGACTTCGCCATGGGCGAGCGCCACGGGCTCGACCGGGTCCGGGTGATCGGCGAGGACGGCACCATGACCCCCCAGGCGGGGGGCTACGCCGGCCTGGACCGGTACGAGTGCCGCAAGCGCCTGGTTCAGGATCTGGAGGCCCAGGGGTTCCTGGTCAAGGTGGACGACCACCGCCACGCCGTGGGCCACTGCTACCGGTGCCGCACCGTGATCGAACCCCTGGTCTCGCGCCAGTGGTTCGTGAAGATCCAGCCCCTGGCCCAGAAGGCCATCGATGCGGTGCGCCAGGGCCGCACCCGCATCGTGCCGCCCCAGTGGGAGAAGACCTACTTCCACTGGATGGAGAACATCCGGGACTGGTGCATCTCGCGACAGATCTGGTGGGGCCACCGCATCCCCGCGTTCACCTGCCGAGCCTGCGGCGAGCTCACCGTGGCGCGCACCGATCCGGACCGGTGCCCCGCCTGTGGGTCTGCCGACCTGGCCCAGGAGGAGGACGTGCTGGACACCTGGTTCTCCTCGGCCCTGTGGCCGTTCTCCACCCTGGGATGGCCCGAGGAGACCCCGGAGCTCAAGAAGTTCTATCCCACCAGCGTGCTGGTGACCGGGTTCGACATCCTCTTTTTCTGGGTGGCCCGGATGATGATGATGGGCCTGTGGTTCCGGGACGAGGTGCCGTTTCGGGACGTGTACATCCACGCCCTGGTCCGGGACGAGAAGGGCCAGAAGATGTCCAAGTCCCGGGGCAACGTGATCGATCCCCTCGAGGTGATCGACCGGTTCGGGGCCGACCCGTTCCGGTTCACGCTGGTGGCGTTCGCGGCCCAGGGCCGGGACATCCGGCTCTCCGTGGACCGGATCGAGGGGTATCAGCGGTTCGCCAACAAGGTGTGGAACGCGGTACGGTTCACCCTGATGAACCTGGGGGACTTCGATCCGACCGCCCCCGAGGTGCCGTTCGCCGAGCGCGCCCCCCAGGACCGGTGGATCTTGACCCGCCTGCGGGAGGCCGTGGCCGAGGTGCGCGGGCACCTGGACGCCTACGAGTTCGACAAGGCCGCCGGCAGCGTGTACCAGTTCCTGTGGCACGAGCTGTGCGACTGGTACATCGAGATGGCGAAAGGCCCCTTGTACGCCGACGACGCCCCCCGGGCCCGGCTCGCCACCCAGCAGACCCTGGTCCGGGCCTTCGACGTGGTGCTCCGACTCCTGCATCCGTTCATGCCGTTCATCACCGAGGAGCTGTGGCAGCGGCTGCCGTGGCCGGCGTTCCTGGGCGAGCGGCCCCGCAGCGTGGTGGTGGCGCCGTTCCCCCGAGCCGACGACCTGCCGGCGGACGCGGCGTCCCGCGAGCGGATGGAACGGGTCAAGGCCGTGGTGTCGGCCATTCGGAACATCCGGGGTGAGATGAACGTTCCACCGTCCCGCAAGGTCGAGGCGTGGATCCGGGGCGAGGCCGCGGTCCGAGACGTGGTGCTGGCCGAGACCCGTACCGTGGCCGCCCTGGCCGGGCTCGAGAAGCTCGCCTCGCTTCCGGACGATGCCCCCCGGCCGGCCCAGTCCGCGGCCGCCGTGGTGGCCGGGCTCGAGATCTACGTGCCCCTGGCCGGGGTGGTGGACCTGGCCGCCGAGGCGAAGCGGTTGGAGAAGGAGATCGGCCGGGTGGAGGCGGATCTCAGCCGGGTGGAGAAGAAGCTCGCCAACCCCAACTTCACCGGCAGGGCCCCGGCCGCGGTGGTGGAGAAGGAACGGGCCAAGGCGGCCGAGCTGTCCGAGAAGCTCTCCAAGCTCCGGGCGAACCTGGCCACGGTGCGGAGCGCCGCATGACCGGGTTCCCGGAAGCGGCCGCCGAGCGGGTCCTTCGGGCCGCCCTCGAGGAGGACATCGGTCCCGGCGACGTGACCACCCGGGCGGTCGTGCCCCCCGGAACCCGGGTGGAGGCGCGGCTCCTGGCCAAGCAGGACCTGGTGCTGGCCGGCCTGCCCGGTTTCGTCCGGGCGTTCGAGCTGGTGGGCCCGGGGGTGACCTGGACCCTGCGGGCTGCCGACGGCGACCGCGTGGACTCCGGAACGGTGGTGGCCGTGGCCCACGGCGACGCCCAGGTGCTCCTCACGGCCGAGCGCACGGCCCTCAACCTCCTTCAACGGCTCTCCGGGATCGCCACCCAGGCCTCCGAGTGGGTGCGGGAGCTCGACGGCACCCGGGCCCGGCTCGTGGACACCCGAAAGACCACGCCGGGCCTGCGCGCCCTGGAGAAGTACGCCGTGCGGGTGGGCGGGGCGGCCAACCATCGGTTCGGGCTGTTCGACGGGATCCTGATCAAGGACAACCACATCCGGGCCGCCGGAGGGGTCGCCGCGGCAGTGACCGCGGCCCGGCGCAACGCCCCCCACACCCTGAAGGTGGAGGTGGAGGTCACCACCCTGGCCGAGCTGGACCAAGCGTTGGCCGTCGGAGCCGACGCCGTGCTCCTGGACAACATGGACCTGGACACCCTGCGCCGCGCGGTGGAGCGGACGGCCGGAAAAGCCGTGCTCGAGGCCTCGGGCGGGGTGACCCGGGATCGGCTTCGGGCCATCGCCCAGACCGGCGTGGACCTGATCTCGGCCGGCGCACTCACCCACTCCGCCCCGGCGGCGGACCTGTCCCTCCTGTTCCGAGAGGCCGACGATGAACCGACAGCTTGAGGTGTACGAACACACGTTCGAACCGGGGGCCGTGCTGTTCGAGGAGGGAGAAGCCTCCCGGGATCTCTACGTCCTGCTCTCGGGCGCCGTGCGCGTGACTCGCTCAGGCTGGGAGGTCGCCGAGATCACCGAGCCTGGTGCGTACTTCGGGGAGATGTCCTCCCTGTTGGGTGAGCCCCGCACCGCCACGGTGACCGCCCTGTCCGAGGTGCGGGTCCTGATCGTCCCGCCGGAAAGGCTGGAGGACTTTTTCGGCACCACCCCCCAACTGGCCCTGCGGATGGCCCGGGAACTGGCGCGCCGTCTGGCCGACACCACCCAGCTCCTTGTGGAGCGCTAGCCCTCCTCCGCCAGCCCCTGCCACTCCAGCAGGACCTCGACCACGTCGGGGTCGAGCTTCCGCCGGGCGGCGTCTTCCCTCAAGATCCGGACGACTCGTTCCGGGGGAAGAGGGGGTTTGTACGGCCGGTCGGCCGCGGTCAACGCTTCGAACACGTCCACCGCCGCCAGGATCCGAGCGGCCATGGGCAGGTCCTCCGCCGTCCGCCCCTCCGGATATCCGGTCCCGTCCAGCCGCTCGTGGTGGGCAGAGGCGATCTCCGGCACCCGGGAAAGATGGGGCGGAAACGGAATCTGCCTGAGCATCCGGGCGGTCCAGACCACGTGCTCGCGCATCTGCTCCATCTCTTCCGGGGTCAGGCTTCCCCGGCTGCGCGCCAAGGTCTCCACCTCCTCGGGCGTCAGGAGCCTTTCCTCCGGGCCCAACACCCCGTACGCTTCCGACGCGATCCTCTTCAGGCGAAGCTCCCGGTCCCGGTCCATGGGCGGGCCCGGGCGATTCGCCGCCTCGACGAACGCCCAGTCCTCCCGCACCGCGTCCAGCCGACGGGCGTTCTCCTCCGGATCGTCGCCCGAACGGATCCGTTCGAGCAACACCGCCTCCACCCGCCGGAACCTCTCGCGGATCACCTCGATCCGGTCGAAGAACCCCTGTAGGCGGTTGGCCTTGTCCATCACGTACACCGGGGTGGTGACCTTTCCGATGTCGTGGAGCCACCCCGCCAGACGGATCTCCTCCAGCTCCTCCTCCCCGAACCGAACCCCGGCCAGGGCTCCCTTCTCACACCGGTGGATCGCCTGGGCGAGCCCCACGTTCAGCTCCGCCACCCGTTGCACGTGGCTTCCCGTGTACCGGGACTTGGCGTCGATCGCCACCCCGAGGGCCCGCACCAGGCCCTCCAGGGTTGCACGCAGATCCTCCACCAGCCGGGCGTTGCGGAGGGCTGCCGCCGCGCCCGACGCGAAGGCCTCCACCAGCTCCACGTCCTCGTCACGGAACGGCCCCGGCTGACCGGTTTCCGCCTGTCGGGCATTGAGAAGCTGCAGCACCCCGATGACCCTGCCCCCCGGTTCGGTCAACGGCACCACCAGCATGGACCGGGAGCGGTAGCCGGTCTGGGCGTCGTACCGGCGCGGCCCCTGGAAGTCGAACTCCTCCGACCGGTACACGTCGGCCACGTGCACCGTCTTTCCGTGGAGCGCCGCGTACCCGGACACGTTCCCCGGCTCGACCGCGACCGGGCCCAGTCGATCCTCCGCCTGGGCGGCCCGCAGCCGCAGCCCCAGCGTATCGTTGTGGATCACCCGTGGATGAAGCCGATCCCCTTCCCGGGTGTACACCGTGCCCGCGTCGGCCCCCGTCAGCTCACGGGCGCACGCCAGAATCCGATCGAGCAGCACCTCCAGGTCCCGTTCGATCGACAGGGCCGTCGTCACCTCGATCAGGCGCCGCAACCGGGCGTGTTCGTCCGCCACCATCGCCCTAGTTCCGGTACGATGCCGCCAGAAAGGCGGTGATCGACGTCTCGGTCACGTCCTGGATGTCCGTGGAGCCGCCCACCAACTGTGCCTCCCCCTTCCCCCTGGCGTAGATCACCCCGAACGTGAGAGACGCTCCCCGGCGGAAGCGGGTCAGGCTCAGGGAGGCACCGTACCGGTCCACGTGCTCCATCTGGTCCGTTCCGCCGTCCCGTACGTCCGGGGTGTTGGCCCGGTCCGAGAACACCCCGGCCCGAACCGCCCAGGCCGGGCTCCAGTAGTACTCCACGCCGACCGCCCCGTTCCAGGTCACCCGCCGATCTCCGAACGCCGGATCCCGGGTCGCCGAGTCGTACACGGCGTCCGCCGAGACCAGCCAGTTCTGGTTGGGGAACACCGCCACGCCGAACCGTACCTCGTACGGGTAGCGTCGGTGGTCGCCCGCGTCCAGCACCTCTTCGAACACCTCGTCCGTGTCGTGGGGCTTCAGGGTCACCTGCGATCGGGCGTCGGAGTGGAGGACCCAGGTCCGCGCCACGGTGACGCCCAGGGCCACCCGGTCCGTGGGCGACACCATGATCCCCACCAGGGGCCTCACCCCCCACTCGTCCACGTCCAGGTACCGGCTGCTCAGCTGGAACCGCCCGTCGCTCAGCTCCACCATCTGGCTCAGGATGAACTCCGTGGTCCGCCGTTGTGCATAGAGCGTGACGCCCACCGATACCTTTGGTCCCAGCGCGAGGCCGTACGAGGGGCCGAACAGGTACAGGGTATCCTGCTCGTTGAAGTTGATCCGGTGCCGGTCCACCCTCACCCCGGGAATGGAGGACGGCAGGTCCTCGAACACCTGGTCCTGGTCCGTGCTCACCGAGTCCGGAACCGCGTAGGAGAATCCCAGCACCCCGTGGCCCAGGGGGTGGGTGAGCCCAAAGTAGTTCGGCAACAGGGAGGAGGAGGTCCGCTCCCACCCCTGCCCCCCCAGCACCCGGCCGTCATACTCGTCCCGGACCAGGCGATAGGCGTTCATGCTGGCAGACAGCGACGTTTCCCGGGCGAAAGAGATCCCGGCAGGGTTGTAGAACATGCCGGACGCGTCGTCCGACACCGCGGTGTATGCCCCGGCCATGCCCGCGGCCCGCTCGCCGACCAACACGTTCACGTAGTGATTCGCGTCGGCCCAGGCCAGGGGCGCCGCGACCGAGAGCGCCGCGAGGCACCCGAGCACCCTACCGAGAAGCGTGCACATTTCTCGAAAACCTGCCGCTGCCGCGGTGACCGTGTCCACCACACCCACTCTCCTCAATCAGGTCCCTCAGCCACGCGAGGCGTTCGGCGGTGGGGGGATGGGTCGGGGACTTGGCTCCCCGGGTTTCCGCCACCCGTTCCAGGAAACGCCCCAGCCCCTCCGCCTCGTACCCCGCGGCCGACGCCAGGGTCACTGCGAGTCGATCGGCCTCCAACTCCTCCTCCACCCGGTATCCCCGGTTGAAGAGTCGCTCCATCACGGTGTCGGTGGCCTCACGCAACCCCACCTCTCCCGCGCTCGCCCCGCCTCCCACCAGCCGCAGGAGGCTCGCCCACAGGCCCTGGGACCTCCCGGTGAGCCTCAGGTCCTTTACGACGTGCCCGGCCACCACGTGCCCGATCTCGTGTGCAAGGACGCCTGCGAGTTCTGCTTCGTCGCGCATCACCCCAAGGGCCTCCCGGGTCACCATGACGTACCCTCCGGGGGTCGAGTAGGCGTTCACCCCCGGCGCGTCGATCACCGCGAACCGGAACACCAGCTCCCCCCGGGGGGCTGCCAGCGCCAGGCTCTGCCCCACCAGGTCCACGTACCGTTGGAGCCCGGGGTCCTCCACGAGGGGATGTCGGCTCAGGATCCGGCCTGCCACCTCGCGCCCGACCCGAACCTCCACGGCCACGTCCTCAGGGGTTGGGGCGTCCACGACCTGGGCGCAGGCCCGCCGCCGGCAGTCGGCGGGCCCTGCGGCGGCCCCGCCGCTCCACACCGCGGCCAAGAGGATCACCATGACGATCGGCCCGTTCCTCATTCGGCGCCACCCTCCAACAGCTCCCGCTGGAACGCTTCCACCTC
>JAADGT010000088.1 GCA_013152215.1 Deltaproteobacteria bacterium | reverse complement strand
AGGCCCAGGCCGCCCGTCGGGCCGGAACCCGGCGGGTGGTCCGGGCGAACACCTCCTCGGCCAGCCCCCTGCGGGCGCGGTCCGGAACGGGTTCGGCTGTCGCGGTGACCCGTCGTGAGAACGCCCGCGCCTCCTCCCACGCCTCCCGGCACCGGGGGCATTGCGCGAGATGCGCCTCCCACCCGGGATCCTCCCGGTCGCCCCACACCGCCTCGGTCAGGGCGTCTACATACTCGGGGCACGGTTGTGGTCGGCTCATCGGAACCCCTCGTTCCACTCGGCCAGTTGCTTCTGCAGGGCCTGGGTGGCCCGGAATAGGTGCGCCTTGACCGCCCCGGAGCTGATCCCCAGGGCGGAGGCGGTATCGGCCACGGAAAGGCCGGCCAGGGCCCGCAGCCGGAACACCTCCTGCTGCCGGGCCGGCAGGGTCTTCAGCGCCCGGAGCAGGGCGCGGCGGAACGCTCCCCGCTGGGCCTCGTGCTCGGGCGAGGGGTCCGGGGAGGGCGCCTGAAGCTCGGGCGGGTCGTCCGGATCCCCGTCGTCGCCCCGGCCGCGCCAGGGCAGCAGGAACGAGCGCACCTTGCGCCGACGGAGCCGGTCCCGGCAATGGTTCGTCAGGATCGGGTAGAACCACGTGGCCGGGTCCGCCTCGCCCCGGAAGGTGTGCCTGCGGCGGTACGCCTTGACCAGGGCCTCCTGCACCGCGTCCCGGGCCTCGTCCCAGTCGCCGAGGAACCCGTGGGCGAGCCGCAGGGCCTTGTCCTGCACCTCCAGGACCAATCGTTCGAACCGGGCGTCGTCCATGCGTCGTCCGTGATGCACCGGGAAGGGGCGGGCTTCCGGCCCATGCTACCCCTTGAGACGGACCTGGACCAGGAGGGGTTTACGTGTTCGGGGGTCAGAATTCAGTAGGCGGAAGCCAGGGAAAGCCCCTGAAACCATCGGCCCCCCGGAGGCTTCGGCGTCGGCCCGGGGCTCACGGTTTTTCGACCAACGACCAACGGCCAACGACCGAAGTTCAGAACAGAGTGGTCTGGCGGGCGGACTTTGCGGGGGAGGCGGCTGGCTCGGCCTCGGCCTCCTCAGAGGGTTCGGCCTGGTCGCTCGACGCCCGCAGCATCTGCTGCTCGATCTCCTGCATCGACGGTACCGCCGGGGGCTGGGTCTCGAAGGCTGGGGTCCGTTGGAGCTGGGTTTCTCCGCCCCGCCAGAACCCGGTCCACTGACCGGGCGCGACCCCCTCCTGATCGATCCAGGACAGGGCGCCGCCCACCCGCGCATCCAAGAGGTCGAGGTGGTGGAGCACCAGGGCCTCCAGGGTCTGGGGCTTCACCGGCGAGCCCCAGTCCGCCCGCTCGTGGTGGGCCAGCACAAGGTGCATGAGGTGTAGCCTCAGATCCTCGGGAAACCCTGGGATCTGCCGGGTGCGTCGGTCGATCTCGGCCACGCCGAGACCGATGTGGCCCACCAGCCGGCCCGCGTCCGTGTACTCGCCGCTCACGTCCTCGAACTCGTGGATTTTTGCCACGTCGTGGAGGAATGCGCCCGCCACCAGCAGGTCGCGGTTCAGACCGGCGCCGTACACCCCGGCCACGGCCCGGACCAGATCGAGCACGGTGGCGGTGTGCTCCAGGAGCCCCCCGGCGTACGCGTGATGCATGGACTTGGCCGCGCGCGACTCCTCGAACGCCCTGCGGAACGCCGGGTCGTCCAGATAGGCCCGGACCAGCTGCCGCAGGGCCGGGTGGGCGATCTCGGCCACGGCGGACTCCACCCGCTTCCAGCAGGCCGCCACCGTGTCGCGGTCGAGGCCGGGCCGGAGGTCTGCCATGTCCACCTGGGCCCGCTCGTCCTCGTCCAGGCGCCGGAGCCACGTGACGTGGAGCTGGGGCCGGCCCCGGTGGGTCCGGAGCCGGGCGCTCACCTCCACCACATCGCCCGGGGAGGCCGCCTTCTCGTACAGCTCCACGTCCTGCCACACGAACCCCTCGATGGCGCCGGTACGGTCCTCGAGGGTGAGGCGCAGGTACCGGTCGCCCCGGGAGCTCACCGCGCTCGACAGGGCGCCCAGGCGGAACAGGTCCACGAACTCCACCTCCGAGTCCCGGTGCTGGCGGAGGCTCTTGACGGTACGGTTCTTCTGGGGCAATGGATCTCCTCCTCGGCAAGCTGCCGCCCCCCCCCTCACACACGGCCGAGGGGCCAAGCGTAGCAGGGGAGCCAGACCCGATGCCAGGCCCCACCGGGGTGGGCATCAGCAAAGAAAAAAGGAGGGCCGAAGCCCTCCTTTGGGGTGCCATCCTCTCCGGTCGGTCCGGAGCTACTTCTTCTTGGCCGGGGCCTTGGCGAAGGCGCCCTTGTCCACCTTGTCGCCGTGGCAGATGGCGCAGAACTTGCCCAGCTCGCTGCCCTTGGCCACGGTGCCCCGCAGGTACTTGTAATTGGGGTTCGAGGGGTGGGGGTTGTGGCAGCTGGTGCACCCCAGGGTGCCGTCCTTGCGGAGGAGATCGGCCGGCACCTTCACCTTCTTGGGCTTCATGCCCACGGGGTGGGTCTGGGCCAGATGGATCGGGATGATGCCCTCGTCCTCATTGTGGCAGCCCAGGCACAGGGCGGCGTCGTCCGCGGCGTTCTTGCCGGTGGCGGGGTTCTTCTCCGCCGTATTGGGGGCCACGGCCAGGATCGCCCGGCCCTTGGCGTAGTGGATGGAGTGGCACTCCACGCAGTTCGGGTCGTGGGGACCGTAGGCCCAGGCGGCCGGAGCGGCCAGAACCACGGCGACGGCGGCGACGAGCAGCTTTCTCATGGCTTCTCCTCCTTTGGTGGGGATCGCGGCAGGCCCCATGGAAACGAACCACACGGAACATCCCCCTTAGCCCGCATGATTCATGAGCGTTCGTTGCGAAACCGTCGAGTGTGCGTCAGATCGGGGCGAGCACAAGCACCGAGAGGCGCAGGCGTGCTTGGAGGTACGCCGAGCCCCGAGGCGCGAGCACGCTCCGAGATGGCGTGCAATCGGCGGTTGCAGCAGATGGATCATGCGGGCTAGGGCGGCCGGTACGCTACCCGATCGATTCCCGAGGTGTCAAGCGAGAAAAGGCCTCCACCGAGGCGCCCCACGAAAACGCAGGCCCGACGCCTGGGCCGCCTTGTGCCCGAGCCGTCCGGACGAGTGTCGACCGAGTGGGCCGCCCAGATCCGGGCTCTTCCCCAAGATTGACGTTTGCCTTTCGAGCGGGTGAAGGGGCGGGCCCCTCTGTTGTTCTATGCCCGTGGCCTCGACTTTTTCTGAGGGCTTTTATGGGCTTCCACCTGCCTGTCGGTATGAAAAAAGACAGGTTTTCATGAAAAAGCCTCGTCTGGTCGAACTTTTTGTGTAATATTACTTGACAATTGTTGTTGGGGTGCTAGTATGTATGGTAGCATAGAGCCGATAACGGGGAGTCCTCGGGGAACGTTGGTTCAGCGTCTCCCTTTTTTTTGTGGCTGCATGAAGACGACAGGCCGGCCTTTGCGGTCTTTGTTTTCTTTTTTGTTTCTGTCAACGACCACCCCGCCAGGAGGCGACCAAATGGATTGGAAGGAAAACGAACGAACTGATTGGAAGGGAAAGGCAAAGCTTTGTTTATGGGGCGCCGTGGGTGGGGCGATCGCCGTGTCGATCATCGGCTTCGGGGTCGGTGGTTGGGTGAAAGGCGGAACAGCGGAGAAGATGGCCAGGGATATGGCCGACATCGCTGTTGCCGACAGTCTGGCGCCGATCTGCGTGGCCCAGTTCCTCCAAGACCCGGACAAGGACGAGCGCCTCGAGGACATGAAGAAGCTGGAGCTGTGGGGAAGGGCCGAGTTCGTGAAGAATCAGGGATGGGCAACCATGCCCGGTTCGGACGAGCCGTCCTACACCGTCGCGGACAAATGTGCGAAGCTGCTCGCGCAGCTCTGAGATCCTCCCCCTCCCCCCCGCCGCGGCCCTCGCAGACGGGCGGCGGAGGTTCCCAGGCGAAAGAGAGGGCCCCGAGAGGGGCCCTCGTCGGGTCTGCGGCACCGCGTCAAGATCCTTCGAGCTCGTCCCAGGTGGTATGAACGGTGAAGTCTGTGGCTCCGTCCCCGTCTTCGTCCACCAACAGGTCCACGTTGAGGTCGTCCACGACCTGCACGGTGACCTTCGCTCCGGTCGAGGAGTCCGTGATAACCATGGTCCCTGAGATCGGGTTGTCGTCTCCCGTTCCCTGAAACGGCTGCGCGGTCTCCACGGAGATCGCCCCCCCCAGCTTCTCGCTCTCCAGTGTGCCGTCAAGGGAAAATGAGTAGTCTCCGGTGGATTCCGTTACCGTCAAGGCCGCCGAGAAATCGGTCAGTGTCTCCGTGGTCCCGTTTTCCGTTGCGGTCAGAGACTCGCTGGCAAGGGTAAACGTCACCGCATCGCCGTCGGCGCTTTCGAGGGTGAATGTGAAGGTGCCGGCCACCGAGCCTGACTCGGCGGCCGTCTGATATGAGAACCCCTGAAAGGAGATGGTGACGTCAAAGCGGAAAGGAGGCGTGTCAAAGCCGCCCGAGACGGCATCCACCGTGACGGCCATGGTCCCGTTGAGGGTGAGGGGTTCCCCGTCGTCGTCCTCCGCGCACTGGTCAAAGAGGATCGAGAATTCGTCCCCGGCGGACAGCTCGCCCTCGGGCGCCCCGTCGTTTACGGTGAGGCTCGCCGACCCTCCCTGGGGGCACGCGGTGTCCAGGGGAATCGTGACCTGTGCTCCCGCCGGACGCCCCAGCCCGCCTCCCGCCTCCATTGCGGTTGCAGCCCCTTCGAGCACGCCCGCGCTGATCTCGGCCACCCCGCTCAAAAGATCCGTGCTCCCCGTGACGAGGCCGGCCATCTCTTTGGCGAAACTCTCGGTGACCGTCCCTGGTTCGCTGCCCGATGTGCCGTCGCCTCCGCCTCCTCCCCCCCCTCCACAACCCGACAAGAGAAGGCATGCCATCGTCGTCGCTGCGAAGCCGAACATTGCGGATCGTTTCATGGTGAAACCTCCTTCCGCGGGTGTCTGCCCCGCAACGCTCCCCTGATCGTGGTGGGGGTGGTCGGGTCTTCCCCGAACCTCCTTTTTTTTCGGACGGATAAACCGATAGCGCCGGGTTGGCGGCCTGTCAACGGTGCGAATGAGGGGTGCGGCTTCGGGCCCCCGGCCCAGTGGGCGGCTCCCGAGCCGCCACAGAGGCGCCGGGGCATGGGGCATGATGGAGCTCCGGGCGCGCCCTGGGCCGTGGTCAGAATTCAGAGGGCGACGGGCAGAAGGAAGGCTCGCCGGTGTCCCTGGTGCATTCTTTTCCCCGCTTCTCCGCGGGGGCAGGCCACTTTCCCGGAACCGCCTGCCCAGTGGATCGCGCCCCTCGGGCGCCGGGGAAGGCCCCGAGTAGTTTGGGCCGCTACCCCAGCAGGTCGTCCAGCAGGGGCGGGAAACCCACGAGCCGCTGGTGCTGCTCGTCCCAGAGCTTGAGCCGGGGGGTGCGGAGGCTCTCGCGAAGGCTCAAAGGCTTCTTGACGTGCAGCTCCGGAACGGCCTCGTAGCATGCCTTCAGGCGGTAGTTGGGGATGCGGGGGCGCAGGTGGTGGATGAAGTGGTAGCCGATGTTTCCGGAGAACCACCGGAGCACGGGCGGCAGGTCGTAGAACGAGCTTCCCCCGAACGCGGCCTGCAGGGGGTTCCAGTCGGGTCGCCGGGCCCAGTACACGCCCTCGAACTGGTGCTGCACGTAAAACAGCCATACCCCGCCCGCCCCGGCGAGCCAAAGCACCGGTACCTGGATGAGGAGGTAGGTTCGGAGCCCGATCGTGGCCGCCGCTCCGGCCGCGATGCCGGCGACGAGTGCGTTGGTGATCCACACGCTGCGCCGGGCCCTGCGGCTCACGGCCCGGCTCGGCCAGCGCTGCCGGACCAGGAAGTGGAACAGCGGCCCCACCCCGAACAGAACCAGGGGGTTACGGTACAGCCGGTATCGGAGCCGCGAGGTCCGGGGGGCGCCTCGATACTCCTCGAGGGTCAGGGTGGTGATGTCCCCCACGCCCCGGGCGTCGAGGTTGGCGTAGGTGCCGTGGTGCTTGAGGTGGGTGAACCGCCAGTCCTCCAGCGGGGTGAACGCCAGGGCGCCGCACGCGTAGCCCAGCACCGTGTTGGCCGCCTTGGAGCCGAAGAACGAGTCGTGCGCGCAGTCGTGGAACAGGATGAACAGCCGCACCAGGAGCCCGGCGGCCGGCACGGCCAGCAGCAGGGTCACGGCATAGGGGTAGCCCCCCTGGACGGAGCGGATCATCAGGGCCCACAGGGCCAGGTAGGGGATCAGGGTGTTGGCCACCTGCCACGCCGCAGCCCAGGGGTCGGGCCGCTCGAACCGCTTGAGGGCGCGGTACCAGGGGGGCCACCGAAACGGGCCCGTGGAAGAAGGGGGCAGGGGCGTCGCCTGGCTCCGACCGCTCATGCCGCATGCTCCTTCTTGCGTCCCATCGTCATCAACCGGCCATTTCGATAGCGCCGGGTCGGAGCGTTGTCAACGGGCGGAGGGGGGCGCCGGAGGGAGCTTCCCCCTTGCTACCGGCCGGGGGTTTGGTTATGGTCAAACTTCGTTTACCATGATCCGATCCTTCGGACCCTGATCCCTGCCCCCGAACAGGAGGAACCCTGCCATGGCAAAGCTGTTGTGGACCCCGTCTCCCGAGCGGATCGAGCAGGCCAACCTCACCCGGTTCATGCGGTGGGTGAACGAGCAGCACGGGCTGGACTGCAAGACCTACGACGACCTGTACGCGTGGTCCGTCCGCGACATCCCGGCGTTTTGGGAGAGCGTGTGGAAGTTCGTGGGCATCCGCCACTCCACCCCTTACGAGGCCGTGCTCGAGAATCCGGTGATGCCCGGGGCCAAGTGGTTCCGGGGCGCCCGGCTCAACTTTGCCGAGAACCTGCTGCGCCACCGGGACGATCGGCCGGCGCTCGTGTTCGTGCGCGAGGGGGGCGAGGAGCACTCCCGCGTCACCTACGCCGAGCTGTACGGGATGGTGGCCAAGATGGCCCGGTTCCTGAAGGAGGCCGGGGTCAAGGAGGGTGACCGGGTGGCCGGGTTCATGCCGAACCGGATCGAGACCGTGGTGACCATGCTGGCGGCCACCAGCATGGGGGCGATCTGGTCCTCGTGCAGCCCCGACTTCGGGTTCAAGGGCGTGATGGACCGGTTCGGCCAGATCGAGCCCAAGGTTCTGGTGACCTGCGACGGGTATTTCTACAACGGCAAGGCCTTCGACTCCCTGGCCCGGGTGGCCGAGGTGGCCCGGGAGATCCCGGCGGTGGAGAAGATCGTGGTGGTGCCGTTCGTGTCCGACAGCCCCGACCTCTCGGGGCTCGGGGGCAAGGGGGTGGTGTGGGCCGACGCGCTCGCCAACGACGCCGCCGAGGTGGAGTTCGCCCAGCTTCCGTTCGACCACCCCCTCTACATCATGTACTCCTCGGGCACCACGGGCGTGCCCAAGTGCATCGTGCACGGCGCGGGCGGCACCCTGCTCCAGCACGCCAAGGAGCACATCCTCCACACCGATCTCAAGCCCGGCGACGCCATTTTCTACTTCACCACCTGCGGGTGGATGATGTGGAACTGGCTGGTGAGCGCCCTGTTCGTGGGGGCCAAGGTGGTGCTGTACGACGGCAGCCCGGCCCACCCCGACATGAACGTGCTGTGGAAGATGGCCGAGGAGCAGGGGCTTTCGGTGTTCGGCACCAGCGCCAAGTACATCAGCCTGTGCCAGAAGTCCGACGTGCACCCGGGCCGGGACTTCGACCTGTCCGCGCTGCGCACGGTGTGCTCCACGGGCTCGCCCCTTTCCGAGGACGGGTTCGAGTGGGTGTACGACGAGGTCAAGAAGGACCTCCAGCTCGCCTCGATCAGCGGCGGCACCGACATCATCTCGTGCTTCATGTTGGGCTCCCCCATCGACCCGGTGTACGCGGGCGAGATCCAGAAGCGGGGCCTGGGCATGAAGGTGGAGGCCTGGACCGACGAGGGCAAGCCGGTGGTGGGCGAGAAGGCCGAGCTGGTGTGCACGGCGCCGTTCCCCTCGATGCCCATCTACTTCTGGAACGACCCCGGCAACGAGAAGTACCTGGACGCCTACTTCCGGTACTTCCCCGGGGTGTGGCGCCACGGCGACTACATCGAGATCACGCCCCGGGGCGGAGTAATCGTGTACGGCCGCTCCGACGCCACCCTGAACCCGGGCGGGGTCCGGATCGGCACCGCCGAGATCTACCGACAGGTGGAGGCCCTGGACGAGGTGGTGGACTCCCTGGTCATCGGCCAGAAGTGGGAGGACGACGTCCGGGTGATCCTGTTCGTGGTGCTCCGGCCCGGGCTCACCCTGGACGAGGGTCTGGTCAAGAAGATCAAGACCCAGATCCGCACCAACTGCACCCCGCGCCACGTGCCGGCCAAGGTGATCCAGGTGCCCGACATCCCCCGGACCCTGAACGGCAAGAAGGTGGAGATCGCGGTCACCAAGATCGTGCACGGCGAGGAGGTGAAGAACCGCGACGCCCTGGCCAACCCGGAGGCCCTGGACTACTTCAAGGACCTGCCGGAGCTGCGCACGTGAGCGGGGAAGGCCCCTGCGGGGCCTCCCAGCCTCCCAGCCTCCTAGCTTTCTAGTGTCGTGTTTCGGAAATTTCGAGCTGTTCCCAGGGGGTGGGGCTGGGGGCCCCTCCTTCGCTGAACGGCCTCGCAGGGGCCGCCTCGGCGCGGTCCGCTGCGGCGCGTGAGAGCACG
>JAADGT010000282.1 GCA_013152215.1 Deltaproteobacteria bacterium | reverse complement strand
TGGAAGGCGTCGATGGCGCCGTCGGTGCCGTGCCCCTCGGCCTCGGGTGCGAACGTGTAGACCAGCCACCCGGACACCAGCCCTCCCAACGCCGGGATGAACGCCAGGAACCACCGGAACGACATGGCCAGGGAGTCGACCCGGGGGCCGTGGGCCACCCCCTCCTCGGGGGGCACGTACCCGGCCAGGTCGCGCAGGAAGAACGCGCCCGCGTAGTTGGTGGCGTAGTAGAACACGATGGCGCCGGCCCCGGCCACCACCCCCACCAGGGCGCTCAGGGCCACCCACCGTCCGAGGGTGGGCAGGGTCAGACGCTTCGGCAGGGCCCGGAGGAGCCTCACGGCCGTCCCCCGGCCGCGTGGCAGTGGGGATCGTGGGGAAGCGGAAGCCGGCCCGCGCTCTCCAGGAGGCTTCTCACCAGCACCGGCCCGAGGAACCGAAACCTCTGCCGGAACGCCCGGACCACCCCGGCCTCCCCCTCCGAGGCCATCAGCCGGTCCAGCCAGGCCCCGAAACCGGGCCCCTCGGCCGCGGCCTGCCGGAAGGCCCGGGCGTTGGCCACCACCGCCTCCAGCTTCCTCCGGTTGCGGATCATGCCGGGCGCGGCCAGGGCCTGCTCGATCCGGTCGGCGTCCCAACGGGCCAGGGCCTCGGGCTCGAACCCCTCCAGGGCCCGACGCAGGGCCTCCCGCCGGTGGAGGATCAGCCGCCAGGACAGCCCGGCCTGGAACACCTCCAGGCACAAGAGCTCGAACCACGCCCGGTCGTCCCCGGGGTCGCGGCCCCACTCCTCGTCGTGGAACCGCCGGGCCAGGGCGTCGTCGCCCACCCAGTCGCAGTAGGCAGCCGGCGTCACGGCCCCACCCGGAAGGTTCCGATGAACTCCCCCACCCCGGCGTATCCCTTCTCCCCCAGATACCGTGCGATGCCGTCCGCGATCTCCACGGCAGCCCAGGGTCGCACGAAGTTCACCGTGCCCACCTGAACGGCCCGGCACCCCAGGCACAGGAACTCCAATGCATCCCGGGCGTCCCAGATGCCGCCCATCCCGATCACGGGGACGTCCACGGCCCGGAGCACCTCCCACGCCAGGCGCAGGGCCACCGGCTTGATGGCCGGGCCTGAGAGCCCGCCCGTGACGTTGGCCAGGGCCGGGCGCCGGTTCTCCAGGTCCACGGCCATCGCCGGGATGGTGTTGATCAGGCTCAGGATGTCGGCCCCGGCCGCCACGGCGGCCTCGGCCAGGGGGCGGATGTCCGCCACGTTGGGGCTCAGCTTCACGATCAGGGGGAGGCCGGTGGCCCGGCGAACGCCCTCCACCACCCGGCTCAGCAGGCCCGGGTCGGTGCCGAACGCGATCCCGCCGGCCTTCACGTTGGGGCACGATACGTTCACCTCCAGGGCCGCGACCCCCTCCACCCGGTCCAGCTCGGCCGCGCAGGCCTCATACTCCTCCACGGTGTTGCCGAAAAAATTAACGATGACCGGGGTTCCCAGCTCCCGCAGGAACGGCATCTTCTCCCGGGCGAAGGCGGCGACCCCCACGTTCTGCAGGCCGATGGCGTTGATCATGCCGGCCCGGGTCTCCACGATGCGGGGGGGAGGGTTGCCGTCGCGGGGTTGCAGGCTCAGGCCCTTGACCACGATGGCCCCGATGCGCCGGAGGTCCGCGAACGGCGCGAACTCCTCGCCGTACCCGAACGTGCCCGACGCCGTGATCACGGGGTTCCGGAGCTCCAGGGGCCCCACTCGGACGGACAGATCGACGCGGGAAGGGATGGCAGGCATGGCAGACCGTTTGCACGCGAGAACAGGGGAGGGACGGCGGATTCTAGACAGGGCGGTCCCCAGGGGTCAAGGAGCCCACGGCGTCTTTGACCGTGTCGGGTCGGGCCACTATACTTCGGGTGGCCGAACGCCCCGAACCGACGACTCCCCGGCCCGGCACCGCGCCGGGGCACGGATACACCCCATGACGAAAACGATCCGGATCCTGGCCGCAGCTGCGGCCGTGGTCCTGTTGATCCCTGCCGCGGCCCTGGCCTGGGGCCCGGCCACCCACCTCGAGATCGGAACGAGGGTCCTCGAGAACCTGCCCCTCCTGCCGGCCGCCCTGCAGGCGCTGCTGCGCGGGCACCCCTTGGACTTCCTGTACGGGTCCATCGCGGCGGACATCGTGGTGGCCAAGCGGCTCACCCACTACCTACGTCACTGCCACCGTTGGACCGTGGGGTTGGAGGTGCTCTCCCGGGCCAGACGCCCCAGCCAGGAGGCGTTCGCCTGGGGGTACCTGGCCCACCTGGCCGCGGACGTGGTGGCCCACAACTATTTCGTGCCGTTCAAGACGATCCTGAGCTTTCCCACCCGGGCTATGAACCACGCCTACTGGGAGGTGCGGTTCGACACCCATGCCCCCCGGGAGGTGTGGCAGATCCCTTACCGGATCAGCCGGGAAATGCACCAGGACAACGACGAGCTCCTGAAGTCGGTGTTGAGCCGGACGCTCCTGTCGTTTCAGACCAACAAGGTGATCTTCAACAGCGTGGTCCTGATGGGCCGGTTCCGGGGGTGGCACGAGATCATCCGTCAGTCCATGGGCCAGTCCCGGGTGGTCCTGGATCCGGAGCGGGTGGCCCGGTACAAGGACCTGTCCTTGAACGCGGTTCTGGCCTATCTGATCGACCGGGAGGAGGCGTGGTGTTTTCGGGCCGACCCCACCGGCCATCAGAGCCTGAAGGCCGCGGGCTTGATCCGGGCCCACCTGCGGCGGTTGTACCGCCGCGGGCGGCTGTCCCGCCAGGCCTTCCGCGACGTGCTCGAACGGTACCGCCCGCACCTGGAGGCGAGCATCTATGCCGAGCCGTCGGCCGCGGACCTGGTGGAGACGGCCCTTGCGTACGTGGAGGCGGCAGGGGACGCGGCCGAACCGGCCGGCCGGCAGACCGCCCTGCCCGCGGGGCCGTAGAGACGGAAATCAGGGGGTCGATTCCACGGCCTGCCGAAAGACGGCTCCGGCGGACGAGGTGCCGAGCCGGTCCGCCCCCGCGGCCAGGAGCTCCAGCGCCTGCTCCAGGGTGCGGATCCCGCCGGAGGCCTTCACCCCGCAGCGGCCTCCGGCCACCTGCCGAAGCACGCGCACGTCCTCGACGGTGGCCCCGCGGGGGCCGAACCCGGTGGAGGTCTTCAGGAAGTCCGCCCCGGCACCCAGGGCCAGGGCGGCCGCCTCCCGGATCTTGGGGGGCGTGAGGTGGCCGGTCTCCAGGATGACCTTGAGGGTCCGGTCGCCCGCGGCCCTGCGGAGATCCTTCAGCTCCGCCACCACCGCCCGGTAACGTCCCTCGAGGAACCAGCCCAGGTTCCACACGGCGTCCACCTCGTGGGCTCCCGCCGCCACGGCTTCCTCGACCTCGGCCGCCTTGCACCGCGGGGTTTGGGTGCCCAGCGGAAATCCCACCACCGTGACCACCCGGACCCCGGTCCCCGCCAACCACCGCTGGGCCTCTCCCACGCGGCACGGGCTCACGCACACTCCGTGGAGGCCCAACTCCGCCGCCTCCCGGCACAGGGCCTCCACCTCGGCGGCACCGGCCACCGGGGACAGGAGGGTCGACTCCAGGGCTTGGCGAAGGCGGTCCGGCTCCATGGAATCTCCGACGAATGGCGGGTGGGGATCGGGTTCCGGAAACCGTATCACCCCGGCCGTCCGCGCTCAACCGCCCACCGCCCCGTCTGGCGCCGGCCGGGCCAAATCCGGTAGCCTGGGGCGGGGCACGACCCGCACGGAAGCCTCCTCCGGCCCCTGCGGGGCCGGGCAACAAGGGAAGGTAACTGGTGGGGTCCGGGGCCGTTGCCGGCGGCGGGCATGGGGCCTGCTTCCGGCCGTGCACGAAGCCGGGCGTTGGGATTCGCCGCGCAGGCACAAGACACGGGAGTTGGTTTCATCACAGTTCCGTGCATGGGGTACCATTTCGCGGTCCGGACGCAGGAGGCACTGCGCGGCGAGCGAAGGAGCCGCGCCCGGCTCTCCACCAGACCCCATGCCCACCGAGGCCTTGCCGATGGCTCGGGAGCCGCCCTGCCGCCTAGCTGCCCAGCCGCCTAGCGGGCCGAAGGCCCGAAGTTACTGGGAAGGAGCTTGCCGCGAACCGATGAAGGTCCTGGATCGATACCTCCTGCGATCGGCACTCCCCGCCCTGGGGGTGAGCCTGGTGGTCCTCGCCTTCGTGCTGGTCATGCACCGGATGTTTCTCCTGTCGGACCTGGTCGTGGCCCGGGGGGTGCCGTTGTCCACGGTGGCCCGGCTCATGGCCCTGGCCCTGCCCGCGCTCCTTCCGATCCTCCTGCCCGTGAGCCTGCTCGTGGCCGTGCTCCTGACCACGGGGCGCCTGAGCCTGGACCACGAGGCCGTGGCCATGCGTGCTTCAGGGGTGAGCCTGGCGCAGAACCTGCGCCCCCTCCTCTGGCTGAGCGCTGCGGTGACGGTGGTGGCGGCGGCGGTGAGCCTGTGGGGCCAACCCGCCGCGGCCCGAGCCTTCCGCCACGAGCTCTACGATGCGGTCAAAAACCGGGTGGGGCTCACGGCCGAGGCAGGCACCTTCACCGAGGTGGCGCCCGGCATCACCCTGTTCGCCGGCGACACCCGAAACGGCGGCAGGGAGCTGGCAGACCTGTTCCTGGTGGTGGACCGCGGGGGGAAGGGCCCCCTGTGGGTCACCGCCCAGAGGGGCCGGCTCTGGACCGAGGGTCGACGCCTGTTCTTGGACCTGGAGCGAGGGGAGGTTCACGAGTACGAGGGGCCCGGCACCCCGTACCGGAGGATCGGCTTCCGGCGATACCGGGTTGCCCTTCCGATCCCCGGCGTCTCCCCCGAGCTGGACGTGGAGGAGCTCCCCACGGCCCGGCTCTGGGCGGCGGCGTCCAACGGCGACCGGACCGCCCGGCTCGAGATGCACCGCCGCCTCGCCCTTCCGGCCGGGTGCCTCGTGCTGGGGGTGCTGGGGGCGTGTCTCGGGTTCCACCACTCCCGATTCGGCCAGGGCCGGGGCTACGTGCTCGGGCTCGGCGTGCTGCTCCTCTACTACGGGCTCCTCACGGTATCCCGGGCCCTGGGGAAAACCTCCTCCGTGCCCCCGGAGGCCGCGGTCTGGGCCCCCCAGGTCCTCCTGTGGGGGCTCGCGGCGTTCGCCTTTGCCCGCAAGAACCAGGAGCGCCCGCTCCCGCTGGAGGAGGGGCTGGGCGCGACATGGGACGGCGTGGTCCGTCGGCTCCGGGCCCGGGAGGGCCGGCCGTGACCGTGGTGAGCCGGTACCTGGCCCGGCGGTTCTGGAGCCTGTGGTGGCCCGTGGCGGGGGGGTTCCTGGGGCTCTTTCTCGTGGTGGAGGCGTTCGAGAAGCTCCGCTTGATTCTCAAGTACTCCCCTCGGGCGGCCGACATGGCCTTGTTCTTCGCGGCTCGGGTCCCCTGGATGTTGACCCAGATCCTCCCCATGAGCGGGCTCCTGGCCGCCGCCTTTGCCGTGGCCGGGCTCATCCGGCGGGGAGAGATGGCCGCGCTCAGGGCGGGGGGCCTATCGTTGGCCCGATTGAGCGTCCCGTTCGTGGCCTCGGGGCTCTTGCTCGCGGTCGGTCACGTGGGGCTCCAGGAGCTCGTAGCCCCCCGCGGGTTCGCCCTGGCCCGGCAGGTCAAGAACGTCCGCATCAAGGGCCGATCCGAGGCCTCCCTCGTGCGCACCACCGACCTGTGGCTGCGGGTACCCGGGGGCTTCGTCCACGTGGATCGCTTGGACCCGAGAACCATGGTGCTGACCGGGGTTCAGATCGCCCAGGTCGAGGAAGGGCGCATGCGCGAGCGGGTGAGCGCCCGAACGGGTCGATGGGACGGCAGGGGATGGGTTCTCGAGTCCGTGGAGGTGCGGCGGTTCCGCCCCGACGGCACGTTCGAGACCGAGCGGATGGAACGCAGCCGGCGGGACCTGGGCCTCACCCCCCGGGATCTCACCGTGGAGAAGGTGCCCATGGACGCGATCACCTGGAGGGAGCTCCGGCATCGCATCGAACGAAACCGGCGACGCGGGTTCGACACCCTGGACCTTGAGGTGGGCTTGTGGGCCAAAACCGCCCTCCCCGCCGCCACGGCTCTTCTGCCGCTGCTGGCCTTCTCCCTGGGGGTGGGAGGCCCCCCCCGGGGCACGGGAGTCCGCGGGGTGCTGACGGCCCTGGCGGCGGCCGTTGCGTTCGGCCTGACCCAAGCGGTGAGCCTGTCCCTCGGCCGGACCGGAGCCCTGGCCCCCCCCTTGGCCGCCTGGGCTCCGCCCGTGGCTCTCGGGCTGCTCGCCTGCTGGGCCCTCCGTCGGGCCGAAACATCGTCCTGACCTTTCACATAGCAGGGTGCGCTCAAACGGATCTTTGCACGAACGAGCCCGGCGTCACCGTGCCTGGAACTTCAGAGCCGCCTGGAGCCAGAAAGGGGTGCCCATTGCGTGAAACGGGATCACCAGAACCGGTTGATCGCTCTGATACAGAATCTGGTGACGGGGCCCCACGGCAAGGGTCGGCACGCTCAACTGGAACGAGATCCCCATCTTCGCGTACTCCCGCTTGACCCCTCCGGTCACGATGTTGGCCAGCTCCCCCACCGCGTCGGGGATGCCGGGATCGTCGTCCAGCACCGTCTCCCCCACCAAGGCCTCGCACAGTCTTCGGGCCAGGGCCAAGGGGAACGACAACGCCACGGCGCCCTTCACGTCGCCGGTGATCCCGATCAGGCCGCTCACGTCGGCCCGGGCGACGAACTGACGTTCCAGGTCGGGGCGCCCCCGCACCACCTCGAACCCCGCCATCGTCCGCAAAGCCTCCACCGTGGCCGAGATGAACGGGTTGATGAAGCGAACATCCACCCTACTCCTCCTCGAGCTCTTCTCCCAACAGCCGGCTCACGCTCTCGAGAAGCTGTGCCCGCCGGAACGGCTTCCGCAGCGTCTCCACCCGGCCCAGGGCTTGCGCGGTGCTCAAAAAGTTCAGGTTCCCGCTCTTGCCGCCCCCCGAGATCGCGAGCACCGGCGCCGACGGATCGATCTTCCGGATCTCCATGATCAACGACAGTCCTCCCCGGCCCGGCATGAGAATGTCGGTCACCGTGAGGTCCGGCCGCATCTCTCGGAACCGTTCGACCCCTTCGTTGCCGTCGGCCGCTTCCACCACCTCGTGCCCGGCCCGTCGCAGGACCTGGCTGAGCATCCCCCGGACCTCCACCTCGTCGTCGACCACGAGTATCCTCGCCATGGTGCCTCTTCCCAGGAACTTTGGGCCTTCGGCCCGCTGGAAGGCTAGGAGGCTGGGAGGCTAGAAGGCCAAAAACCTCTTTCATCTCCTAGCGGTTCAAGCAGTCCTGCGTCACAGCATCACGGTTCGGGGGGCATGGGGTCTGCTGGAGAGCCGCGTGCGGCTCCTTAGCTCGCCCCGCAGTGCCTCCGGCGGCCGGACCGCGAAATGGTACCCGTTGCACGCCGCTGCGAGGAAACCAGCTCCCGCGCCTTGTGCCTGCGCGGCGAATCTCAACGCTCGGCTTCGCGCCCGGCCGGAGGTAGACCCCATGTCCCCCGCCTGCAACGGCCCCGCGCCCCACACGTCTCACGACGGGGTTCGCCTGATCACCCCCTGGACCGCCCGTTCCAGTTCTGCCACGGTTACCGGTTTCGTCAACCGTGCGTCCGACGGATCCTGCCGGGCCCCGTCTTCCACGCTTCCGGAGATCAGAACCACCGCCACGCCCGGGTGGTCGCTCTTCACCCGCTCCGCCAGGGCTGCCCCGCTCATCCCGGGCATCAGATCGTCCGTGACCACCACGTCGACCCCCCCCTCGCGGAGCCTCCCCAGCGCCTCCTCGCCCGATTCCGCCACCTCCACCTGATGCCCTCGCATTCTCAAGGTTTCCACGAGGGCCTTTCCCACCTCGGGGTCGTCGTCCACCACCAGCACGCGCACCGCCGGCGCATCCGTTTCCGGCGTTCCCCGGCGCTCCGGCTCGGCCCGGCCGGCCCGGCGTGGCAGGGTGATGCAAAAGCGGGTCCCCGACCCGGGGGAGGACGTCACGCTCACCTCTCCACCGTGGCGTTCCACGATCGCCCGCACCATGGCGAGCCCCAGGCCCGTGCCCTCGCCGGGCGCCTTGGTGGTGAAGAAGGGGTCGAAGATCCGAGCCCGAAGGTTCGGCGGGATCCCCGGCCCGTCGTCCTGGACCCAGATCTCCACCCGTCCGTCCGAGCACTCCACCCCCACCTCGACCGTGCCCGCCTCCCCCACGGCCTGCACGGCGTTCACGACCAGGTTCATGAGGGCCTGGTTCAGCTCGGATGCGTCCCCTTCCACCACGGCGTGGCTCGGGTCCCCCACTTGCCGGAGCACCACCCCTGGCGGAGCGCCCGACCGAGCCAGCCCCACGACCTCGCGCACCACCATGCCGACGTCCACCGGGCCCTCGTTCCTGGGTTGCCTCCCGCTGAAGGTCAGGATCCGTCGCACCAGGTCCCGAGCCCGCATCACGGCCCTCTCCATCCGGTCCACCACCCTGTCGAGCCGCTCGTCCCCCCTGGTGCGCGCCTTCAGGATCTCCAGGTTCCCCAGGAACGCCATCAGAAGGTTGTTGAAGTCGTGAGCCACCCCCCCCGCCAACACGCCCAACGCCTCCATCTTCTGGGCCTGGGCCAACTGGGTCTCCATCTCCACCTGGCCGGTGACGTCCCGTCGCACCACCACGCGGCACCGCTCGCCGGGCCGGACCTCCACCTCCCCCACGGTCACGTCGTGCACCGCTGCCCTCTCGTCGGCCCGCTTCACCTCCA
>JAADGT010000178.1 GCA_013152215.1 Deltaproteobacteria bacterium | reverse complement strand
TTCGGGGGCGGTGGCGGGGGGTTCGGCGGCGGCGGCGCCAGCGGAGGGTGGTGAACCATGTCCGATCGGAAGGCAAGGCCCACGGGATTCCTCACCCCGGAGGAGAAGCGCCGGGTGGAGACCGCGATCGCCGAGGCCGAGCGGCACACCAGCGCCGAGATCCGTGTGGTGATCTCCCGACGGGCCCGGGGGGATCCCCTTGCGGCAGCCCGCCGGGCCTTTGCGCGGCTGGGCATGCACAAGACCCGGGAGCGCAACGGCGTGATCATCTACCTGGCCACCGCGGACCGTCGGTTCGCCATCTTCGGCGACGAAGGGGTGCACCGGTTCGTGGGGCAGGCCGGGTGGGAGAACATCCGCGACGGCATGGCCGAGCGGTTCGCCCGGGGCGATTTCGGCGGGGGCCTGGTCTATGCCGTGGAGGAGGTGGGCAAGGTGCTGGCCGAGCACTTTCCCTGGCGCCAGGACGATGTGAACGAACTGCCCGACGAGGTGGTGGAGGAGTAGCGCCTGCTCCTCTCGTCGGGACCGGAGGCGGAGCATGCCGGAGCGGATCCCTTTGGCCGCGATCCTGGCGGGGGGCAAGGGGCGCCGCATGGGCGGCCGGGACAAGGCGCGCATGGAGTTCCTGGGCGCCCCGCTGATCGAGCGGGTCTTTGCGGCCGTGGAACCGTTGGCCGATCGGGTGATCGTGGTGGGGGGAGGGGAGTACCTGATCCGTAGGGGGGTCCCCACGATTCCGGACCGGTTCCCCGGGGCCAGCGCCCTGGGGGGGATCGCCACGGCCCTGGCTTGGGCCCGAGAAAACGTGGGCCCGGGCGCGTGGGTGCTCTGCCTGGCCTGCGACATGCCGTGGATCCGCAGGGAGGTGCTCAACCTGGTCTGGTCCCGCCGGGACGAGGCCCAGGTGGTGGTGCCCCGGGTGGAGGCCGGCTACGAGCCGCTGTGCGCCTTGTATCGGGAGAGTGCCCTGGAGGTTCTTGTCGAACGGATCTCCGCCGGCGACCTCAGCATCCTCCGGGCGTTCCCGCGGTTGCGCACCGTGGAGGTCGGTGAGGAGGAGGTTCGGCGGATCGACCCCGATCTTCGGACGTTTTTGAACCTGAACCGTCCGGGTGACATAAAACAGGCGGAGGCCCTGGCTACGGAGACCGGCGTCGTCGGTGCCAGTGCTCCAGGTAGTTCTCTCCCTGGCGTCTCCAGTCCTCGAGGCGCTGGGTGAAGAAGCGCACGATCCGTTGCAGGGGAAACAGTCTCAACCACATGCTCCGTGCCATGGGAAACGGCTTTCTCGAGCCCTCCGGTTGGTGGGTGTCTGCAAAAAAACTCTATGCAGAAACTGTGCCTTCGTCCAGGGGGCTCGCCGGGGTGGGAGAGGGTAACGGGGTTCCATCAAAGGGAAATTTTGCGACCCTTCCCGACCTCACCCACCTCCAAACGGAGAGTGGGATAGCTTGGCATTTGGGCTCGCGGTGGGTTGACAGCGAGCCGGCGGGTTCACTATAGTCCGCTTTTCGCCCGAAACAGGGGTCCCTTGCGGGGCCATAGGTTGGAGGAAGAAGCCGATGTACGCAGTGATCCGCACCGGAGGCAAGCAGTACCTGGTGGGCCAGGGAGACTTCGTGAAGGTGGAGAAGCTCCCGGGCGACGTGGGTCAGGAGGTGGTGTTCGAGGAGGTGCTCCTGGTGAACGACGGGAGCCAGCTCAAGCTGGGCAAGCCCGTGGTGGAGGGCGCCCGGGTCCGCGGCACCATCGTGGAACAGGGTCGAGACAAGAAGATCATCGTGTTCAAGATGAAGCGCCGCAAGGGGTACCGCCGGAAGCAGGGACACCGGCAGTACTACACCGGCGTGAAGGTCGAGGCCATCGAGACGGCCTGATCCGAGGAGGGATGGGACATGGCTCATAAGAAGGCAGGCGGAAGCTCCCGGAACGGCCGTGACAGCATCGGCAAGCGAAGGGGCGTAAAGCGGTTCGGCGGACAAGCGGTGCGCGCCGGAAACATTCTGGTGCGGCAGCTGGGTACCAAGTTCAAGCCCGGCCAAAACGTGGGTGTGGGCCGGGATCACACCCTGTTCGCGTTGGTGGACGGTGTGGTGAAGTTCGAGGCCAAGGGCAGGGAGCGCCGGGTGTACGTGAACGTGGTCCCGGCCGAGGAGGCGGCTTCCTAGGGCCCCTCCCGGACCCGACGTCTCACGCGACTCTTGCGAGGCCCGGACAGGGGAACCCCGTCCGGGCCTTTGTTCGTGGGGCCGGGCCCATTGCCGGTGGCGGGCAAGGGACCTGCGGTTCAGGAGTCAGAAGACAGAACTCAGAGGACAGGTTGCAACGTCGGATGCAGGAGCGTGCCCGTGGTCTTTTCCTGTCTTCGGTCCGCTGAATTCTGGTCCCTGAAACCCATGCCCCCCGAGCTTTGGCGCGGTTCGAGAGCCGCTCGGCCCCCTAGCTGCCTAGCCGCCCAGCGGGCCGAAGGTCCTCGACCAACGACCAACGACTAACGACCAACGACCGAAGTTAGAGGTGACGCCGAAGAGGCGTGGTCATGTTTGGAATGCTGTGAGATCACGGAGGCTTTCAAGCCTCCCAGCTTCCTAGCATCCTAGCCTCCCAGCCTCCTAGCGGAAATGGAAAACTCCTAGATGAAATTCGTGGACGAGGTGGAGCTGACCCTGGCGTCGGGAAACGGCGGCCGGGGGTGCGTGTCGTTCCGCAGGGAGAAGTTCGTCCCCTTGGGCGGCCCCGACGGCGGGGACGGCGGGGACGGCGGGGACGTCGTGCTGGTGGCCGACCCCCAGCTGACCACCCTGCTGGACTTCCGCCACCGCCGGGTCATGCGGGCCGAGAACGGCCGGCCCGGCATGGGGTCCGACCGGACCGGCCGCCGGGGAAGGAGCCTGGAGCTCCGGCTGCCCGTGGGCACGGTGGTGCGCGACGCCGAGACCGGGGAGGTGTTGGCCGACCTGACGGAGCCGGGCCAGCGGGTCCGCCTGCTTCGGGGGGGCAAGGGCGGCAAAGGCAACGCCCGGTTCGCCAACCCCCGCAACCGCGCCCCCAGGTACGCCCAGCCGGGCACGCCGGGCGAGGAGCGTCGGGTGCGGCTCGAGCTCAAGCTGATCGCCGACGTGGGCCTGGTGGGGCTGCCCAACGCGGGCAAGTCCACGTTGATCTCGCGGATCTCGGCGGCCCGGCCCAAGATCGCCGACTACCCGTTCACCACCCTGGTGCCCAACCTGGGGGTGGTGCGCTGGACCGAGGAGCGGTCGTTCGTGGTGGCCGACATCCCCGGCCTGATCGAGGGCGCCCACGAGGGTGCCGGGCTGGGCATCCGGTTCCTGAAGCACGTGGAGCGCACCCGGCTGCTGCTGCACCTGGTGGACCCCACCCAGGGGGAGCCCCTGGCCCTGTACGACGCGATCCGGGGGGAGCTGGAGGCGTTCAGCCGGGATCTCGCGTCCAAGCCCGAGCGGGTGGTGGTGACCAAGCTGGACCTGACCGAGGTGCGCGAGGCCCTGCCCGCCATCCGCGACGCGTTCGCCCGGCGGGGCCTCGAGGTGTGGGCCGTGTCGGCCGTGACCGGCGAAGGGGTCGACGAGCTGGTCCGGCGCACCGGCCGGCTGTTGATCGGAGGGGAGGAGGAACCGTGAGCCGCGAACCGGTGACGAGGGCCCGCCGGGTGGTGGTGAAGCTGGGCAGTCAGGTGTTGACCGGGCCGGACGGGCGGCTCGAGCGGCGGGTGTTCGAGGACCTGGCCGCTGACGTGGCCCAGGCCCGAGCCCGGGGGGTCGACGTCGTGGTGGTGAGCTCCGGCGCGGTGGCCGCCGGTATGGGGCGGGTGGGGCTTTCCCGCCGACCCGAGGCGATCCCCGAGATCCAGGCCCTGGCCGCCGTGGGCCAGATCCACCTGGTGGGCGTGTACGAAGACGTGTTCCGGCCCCACGGCATCCCGGTGGGCCAGGTGCTCCTGACCCGCGACGACCTGGAGAGCCGACGCCGGTATCAGAACGCCAAGACGGCCATCGGGGCCCTGCTGAGGCTCGGGGCCGTGCCGGTGATCAACGAGAACGACACCGTGGTGGTCGAGGAGCTCAAGTTTGGGGACAACGACAACCTCTCCGCCCTGGTGTCGAACCTGGTGGAGGCGGACGCCCTGGTGGTGCTGAGCCACATCGAGGGGCTGTACGATCGCGATCCCAAGGGTCACGCCGACGCCCGGCTGGTGGAGCGGGTGGAGCGGGTGGACGAGACGGTCCAGCGGTTCGTGGGGACGTCGCGCTCCCGTTTGGGCACCGGAGGCATGGCCACGAAGCTCGAGGCGGCCCAGAAGGCGACCCACGGGGGGGCCGCGGTGGTCATCGCCTCGGGCAAGGAGCCCCACGTCCTGGCCCGGGTCCTGGCGGGCGAGCCGTTGGGCACCTTTTTCGCGCCCCAAAGCGACCGGCTCCGACGGCGGAAGCACTGGATCGCCTACACGGTCCAGCCGGCGGGTCGGATCCGGGTGGACGCCGGCGCCGTGCGGGCGTTGGTGGAGGGAGGCAAGAGCCTCCTGCCCAAGGGGGTGGTGGCCGTGGAGGGGGAGTTCGACCGGGGTGACGCGGTGGTGATCGAAGGGCCGCGGGGGGAGGAGGTGGCCCGGGGGCTCACGGCCTACGGCTCCGAGGAACTCCGTAAGATCGCCGGGTTGGCATCGTGGGAGATCGTTGATAGACTCGGCTACACCTTCGGGGACGAGGTCATCCACCGGGATGACCTCGTCGTGTTCAGGGCAGGGGGGTGAGGGAGCGAGGAGGGCTGGATGGCGATTCGGGACGAACTGGTGGAGATGGGGCGGAAGGCCCGGCAGGCGAGCCGGGCGCTGGCGAGGCTCTCGAGCCGGGTGAAGGACGACGCCCTTCGGGCCATGGCCGACGGGCTCGAGGAGGCCAGGGCCGAGCTCCAGAAGGCCAACCGCAGGGACCTGGAGGCGGCGGAGCGGGCGGGGCTGTCCAAGGCGATGATCGACCGGCTCACCCTGTCGGACGGGGTCATCGCGTCCATGGCCCAGGGGCTTCGGGAGGTCGCGGCCCAGGACGACCCGGTGGGCGAGGTGGTGCGCATGTGGAAGCGGCCCAACGGCCTGCTGGTGGGCAAGCAGCGCATTCCCCTGGGGGTGATCGGGATCATCTACGAGTCCCGGCCCAACGTCACCGCCGACGCCGCCGGGTTGTGCCTGAAGGCGGGCAACGCGGTGGTGCTGCGGGGCGGAAGCGAGGCCATCCACTCCAACCGGGCCATCGCGACCGTGCTCGACCGGGCCGCGGCCGCGGCCGGCGTGCCGGAGGGGGCCATCCAGGTGGTGGGGGTGACCGATCGCCAGGCCGTGCTGGAGATGCTTCGGCTCGATGAGTACATCGACCTGATCATCCCGCGGGGCGGAGAGGGCCTGATCCGGTTCGTCACCGACAACAGCCGGATCCCCGTGATCAAGCACTTCAAGGGCGTGTGCCACGTGTTCGTGGACGCCTCGGCCGACCTGGACACGGCCGAGCGAATCGTGCTCAACGCCAAGTGCCAGCGGCCCGGCGTGTGCAACGCCCTGGAGACCCTGCTGGTCCACCGGGACGTGGCCGAGGCGTTCCTGCCCAGGGTGGGGGCCTCCCTGGGGGAGGCGGGGGTCGAGATCCGGGGGTGCCCCGAGACCCGTCGGTGGATCCCGGAGGCCCGGGAGGCCACCGAGGACGACTGGCACGCCGAGTACCTGGACCTGATCCTCGCCGTGCGGGTGGTGGACGACCTCGACGGAGCCATCGATCACATCGACCGGTACTCCAGCCTCCACACCGAGGCCATCGTGACCCGGGACTACGCCAACGCCCAGCGGTTCGTGCGCGAGGTGAACTCGTCGGTGGTGGCGGTAAACGCCTCGACCCGGTTCAGCGACGGCCAGCAGCTCGGCCTCGGGGCCGAGATCGGCATCTCCACCACCAAGCTCCACGCCTTTGGACCCATGGGGGTCGTGGACCTGACCACCACGAAGTTCGTGATCTTCGGCGAAGGGCAGGTGCGTGAGGGCTGAGCCGTCCGCCGAGGCACCGCCCCCGGGGGGCGTGGGGGTGTTTGGCGGCACCTTCAACCCCGTTCACCTGGGCCATCTGCGGGCCGCCGAGGAGGTGGCCGACGCGCTGGGGCTGGAGCGGGTCTGGTTCGTGCCGGCCCGGGTCCCGCCCCACAAGGGCGCCGAGACCCTGGCCCCTGCCGAGGCTCGGTGGGAGTGGCTGCGGGAGTCCGTCGGGGGGAACCCCCGGTTCGGGGTCTCGGACCGGGAGCTGCGGCGGGCTGGCCCGAGCTACACGGTGGACACCCTGGCCGAGTTCCGGCGGGAGGTGGGCCCGGATCGGAGGTTGTGGTTTCTGATGGGGGCCGATGCGTTCCGGGAGATCCACACCTGGCACCGGTACCCCGAGCTGTTCGCCCTGGCCGACCTGGCCGTGATGCGTCGGCCCCCCGACGAGGGCCCCTTGCTGCCCCCCCCGGCCCTGCGGGAGGAGTTCGAGCCCACCGCCCACGGATACCGGCACGCGTCGGGTCGCGAGGTTCGGGTCGTGCGGGTCACGCCCCTCGAGATCTCGTCGTCCACCATCCGGGCCCTGCTGGCCCGGGGACGCTCGGTGCGGTACCTGGTGGCGGAGCCGGTGCGGGCCTCGCTGGAGCGGGCCGCCGGGCAGCATCCGGAATGGTTTCGAGGGAGCACGAGATGACCGACGAACAGATCCTGGAACGGGTGATGGCCTGCGTGCGCGCGGCGGCCGACAAGCGGGCCACCGACCCGGCCGTGCTCGACGTGCGCGAGGTGGCCGGGTTCACCGACTACTTCGTGATCGTGAGCGGGTCGAGCGACCGCCGGGTGCAGACCATCGCCGAAGCCGTGCTGGAGGTCATGAAAAAGCAGGGGGTGCGGCCCATCGGCACCGAGGGGATCCGGGAGGGACGCTGGGCCCTTCTGGACTTCGGGGACTGGGTGGTCCATGTGTTCTACGAGGCGGTCCGCGAGGAGTTCGGACTGGAGGAGCTGTGGTTCGACGCGCCCCGGCTCCCGATCCCCCCGGAAGTGCTCGAGCCCCAGCGGGAGATGAGCCCGTGAGGGCGGAGAAGGTCGCGGTGGTGGGGGCCGGGGCGTGGGGCACGGCCCTGGCCACGGTCCTGGGCCGCAAGGGCGTGGCCGTGGACCTGTGGGTGTACGAGCCCGATCTGGCCGAGCGCATGGCCGAGAGCCGGGAGAACGACCTGTACCTGCCCGGTCACCGGATCCCGGAGCCGGTGCGGCCCACCCACGACCTGGAGGAGGCCGTGGCCGGGGCCGGGGTGGTGGTGAGCGTGACGCCATCGCAGGTGGTCCGGCAGGTCATGACCCGGGCCGCCGGGGCGATCGAGGCCGACGCCTGGGTGGTCACCGCGTCCAAGGGCATCGAGATGGGCAGCCTCCGGCTCATGCACGAGGTGCTCGGCGAGGCGCTTCCGTCGGGGTTCGAGGGGCGGATCGCGGCCCTGTCCGGCCCCTCGTTCGCGGCCGAGGTGGCCCAGGGCATGCCGACCGCCGTGAGCCTGGCCTGCCGCGACCCCCGGGCGGGCCGCCGGCTCCAGGAGCTGTTCAGCGACAGCCGGTTCCGGGTCTACACCTTGGACGACATCGTGGGGGTGGAGACCGGTGGGGCCCTGAAGAACGTGGTGGCGCTGGCCGCCGGCATCTCCGACGGGCTGGGGTTCGGCCACAACAGCCGCGCCGCCTTGATCACCCGGGGGCTGGCCGAGATCAGCCGCCTGGGCGTGGCCCTGGGCGCCGATCCCCTGACCTTCCTGGGGCTGGCCGGCATGGGGGACCTGGTGCTCACCTGTACGGGGGGGCTGTCTCGCAACCGCACCGTGGGGCTGCGGCTCGGCCAAGGGGAGCCGCTGGAAGAGATCCTCGGCTCGATGCGGGCCGTGGCCGAGGGAGTGAAGACCGCGGGTGCGGCCGTCGAGCTCGCCCGCAGGCGGGGGGTGGAGATGCCCATCGCCGAGACCGTGTGGGACGTGCTGGAAGGCCGGCTGGATCCGCGCGAGGGGGTGGAGCGGCTCATGGGCCGGCCCGCCAAGCGGGAGTTCTGGGACCTGGAGACCCCGCCCGCATGAGCGGAGTGTTCGTGACCCTGGAGGGCGGCGAGGGCACGGGCAAGACCACCCAGGCCCGCAGGTTGGCCGGCCATCTGGAGCGGCTGGGGCACCGGGTGCGGCTGACCCGGGAGCCCGGGGGCACCGCCCTGGGCCGGGACCTGCGGCGGATGCTACTCGAAGTCCGGGAGGACCCTCCCTGCCCCCGGGCGGAGCTGCTCCTGTACGGCGCGGACCGGGCCCAGCACGTGGAGCGGCTGATCCGGCCGGCCCTGGAGGCGGGGGAGGTGGTGGTGTGCGACCGGTTCACCGACGCCACCGAGGCCTACCAGGGCTGGGGCCGGGGGGTGCCGGCCGATGCGGTCCGGGCCGTGAACCGCCTGGCCGCAGCAGGGGTGGTGCCGGACCGCACCGTGGTGCTCGACCTGGACCCCGAGGAGGGGGTGGCCCGATCGTTGGGCCGCCAGGGCCTGGACGGGGCGGAGGTCCGGTTCGAGAGGGAGGACCTGGCCTTCCATCGCAGGGTGCGTGAAGGGTACCGGGCCATCGCCGAGCGCGAGCCCGGACGGGTGCGCCTGGTGGACGCCTCGGGCTCGGAGGACGAGGTGTTCGAGCGGGTGTGGGCCGCGGTGGCCGACCTGTTCCCCGGGGGGGCTAGGCCGTGACCGCGGGAAGGGTGGTCGGCCACGATCGGCATCTGCGGGTGCTCCGCCGCAGCCTGGGCTCGGGGCGGGTGCCCCACGCGTACCTGTTTTGGGGGCCGGACGGCATCGGCAAGACCCGGGTGGCCCGGGAGGTGGCCCGGGCGCTCCTGTGCGGCGAGGCGGGGGCCCTGGCCCGCGGGGAGGGGTGCAGGGCGTGC
>JAADGT010000261.1 GCA_013152215.1 Deltaproteobacteria bacterium | reverse complement strand
TGCCCTCACGCGCCGCAGCGGACCGCGCCGAGGCGGCCCCTGCGAGGCCGTTCAGCGAAGGAGGGGCCCCCAGCCCCACCCCCTGGGAAAAGCACGAAATTGATGCTTCCAGGGGGATCCGTTCCCTGGGTTCATCGGTCCTCCTCTCCGGGCCGGGTTCGCCGCCGGAACTCCAACCGCACCGGCACCCCGGCGAATCCAAACGCCTCCCGGAGCCGGTTCACCAGGAACCGGTGGTACGACTCCGAGATGCCCTCGGGAAAGCTCGTGAACGCGGCAAAGGTGGGGGGAGCCGTGCGCACCTGGGTCATGTAGTAGATCCGGGTGCGCTTGCCGGCCTTGACCGGCGGCGGCAGCTCCCTCAGGGTGGCCTCGAGGAACGCGTTGACCTGGGAGGTGGGGATCCGCCGGGTCCACTCCCGGTAGAGGGTGTCCACCAGGTCGAACACCCGGTGGACCCGCTGGCCCGTGAGCGCCGACATGCTGACCACGGGCACGTGGCCGTGGGGCCCCAGGCGCCGGCGCAGCTCCGCCACGGTCCGGTCGAAGGTCTTCTCGTCCTTCTCCACCAGGTCCCACTTGTTGAGCACGATGCCCAGGGCCCGCCCCCCCTTGAGCACCAGGTTCAGGATGCGGGCGTCCTGGTCGGTGAGCCCCTCGGTGGCGTCCAAGAGCACCAGGCACACGTGGGCCCGATCCACCGTGCGCAGGGCTCTCACCACGCTCCACCGCTCCACCCCCCTCTCGACCCGGCTGCGCCTCCGGATGCCGGCGGTGTCGATGAGGAGGTAGGGCCGGCCGTCGCGGCAGACCAGGGTGTCCACGGGGTCGCGGGTGGTGCCGGCCTCGGCGCTCACCACCACCCGCTCCTCCCCGAGGAGGCGGTTCACCAGGGAGCTCTTGCCCACGTTGGGCCGGCCCAGCACCGCCACCCGCGTCCCCTGCTCGTCGGCCTCGGGCGGTTCGGCATCCGCCTCGGGGATCCGGTCGCGGACCTCCCCCTCGAGCTCCTCGATCCCCCTGCCGTGCTCGGCCGACACGGGCAGCACCCGCTCGAACCCCAGGGCGTAGAACTCGGCCGCAGCGGTCTCCCAGCGGGGCCCGTCGGCCTTGTTGGCCACCAGAACCACGTCCTTGCTCCGCCGACGCAGGCCCCGGGCGATCTCCTCGTCTGCGGGCAGCACCCCCTCCCGGACGTCCGTGACGAACAGGATCAGGTCGGCCTCTTCCACGGCCAGGAGGGCCTGGCGGGTCATGCCGGCGGCCACCTCGCCGTCCGGGTCGGGGTCGAGGCCGCCCGTGTCCACCAGGGTGAACCGCCGGTCGCCCCAGTCCACGGCGGCGTACCGGCGGTCGCGGGTCACGCCGGGAACGTCCTCCACGATGGCCACCCGTTTGCCCACCAAGCGGTTGAACAGGGTGGACTTGCCCACGTTGGGCCGCCCCACGATGGCCACCAGCCTCATCGCCGAACCTCGTACCCGAACCGGCGCAGGGCCCGGGGGTCCTTGGTCCAGTTCCGGTCCACGGTCACGTGGAGGTCCAGGAACACCCGGGTCCCCAGCAGCGCCTCCAGGTCCAGGCGGGCCCGCCGCCCCACCTCCTTGATCACCCGTCCGCCCTTTCCGATCACGATGGCCTTCTGGCTGGGCCGCTCCACGTGGATCGTGGCGTGGATCACCACCAGGTCCGCCTCGGGCCGCTCCTCCCACGCCTCCACCGTGACCGCCACGCTGTAGGGGATCTCCTCGCCGGTCAGCTCGAACACCTTCTCGCGCACGAACTCCTCGGCCAGGAACCGCTCCGGCCGATCGGTGAGCTGATCCTCCGGGTAGTAGGCCGGCCCCTCGGGCATGCGCGAGGCCAGATCGTCGAGCAGGGCCTCCACCCCCTCGCCGGTCAGGGCGGAGATCCGGTGCACCGCCACGGCCGGCACCAGATCCTGGAACGCCTCCGGCGGGGTGCGGCCCCGGTCCGCCTTGTTCACCACCAGGATCACCGGCTTTCGGGCCCGGCCCAGGTGCCCGGCCAGCACCTCGTCGTCCGGATGGGGGCCCGTCGCGGCGTCCACCAGGAACAGCACCACGTCCACGTCGGGCACGCACGACAGGGCCTCGCGCACCATGTACCGGTTTATGAGCTTCTGGCCGGCGTGGACGCCTGGCGTGTCGAAGAACACCATCTGCACGCCGTCCCGGGTGAGAACCCCGGCCACCCGGTTCCGGGTGGTCTGGGGCTTGGGGCTGGTGATCACGACCTTCTGCCCCAGGATCCGGTTCAGCAGCGTGGACTTGCCCACGTTGGGCCGACCCAGGATTCCAACGAACCCGGAACGGGTGACCCGGGTCCCGCCGGTCTCCTCTCGTGCCTCCATCGATGGTTCCTTCCCGGTAACTTCGGTCTACGGTCGTCGGTCGACGGTCGTCGGTCGGGGGCCTTCGGCCCGCTTGAAGGCTGGGAGGCTAGAATGCTTGAAAACCTCCAAGATTCCAACACGTTCTAGGAATCGCCACACCTCTTCGCCTCCACCTCACGGTCTCGGGGGGCACGGGTTTCAGGGGTCAGAATTCAGAAGTCAGTGGACAGGGAGAAGGCTCTTCGGTGCCCTGAGACGATCCCCGCGGGAACCCCAACTGCTTTTCGGGATTTCCTGTTTTCTGTCCCCTGAAATCTGGTTCCTGAACCCCATGCCCCGCCGCCGGCAATGGGCCCGGACCACCGAACATTACCCCTCCCCGTTGCCGGGCCCCGCACAGGGCCTGATGGGGCTGCCCCTCAGCGCTCGCCGGCCGCCTTTTCGCTCTGGCTCAGCTGGGTGCCGAGCTCGCCCGGCCGGGTTCGGTACACGAAGAAGGTGCGGGTGGCCGCGATCTTCTTGTCGTCCCGGGCCACCAGCACGATCCGGTTCGACCCCTCCTCCAGCGGAACCTCCAGCGTCACCTTCATCCGGTCGGTCCGGGCCGGGTTCCGGCGGTACACCACTTTGTCCCGCTCCCGGTAGGCGTACACGTCGCGCACGGCCGAGTCGTCCGTGATCTCCACCTCGAAGGTGACCCGATCCTTGTCCGTGCGCAACGGCGGGGCGCCCTCGCCCGGGGGGGCCCCCCGCCGCTCCCGAGCGGGAAACGGCTCTCCCACCCGGAACGAGAGCTCGTCGGAGAAGAAGGCCCCGTAGTCCCGATCGGTCACGCTCACCCCCACCCGAACGTTGCCGTCCTCCTCGGCCTTCACCAGACGGAACTCCATGGGTGCCTTCACCACGGCTCCCGGCGCCAGCCGGTGCCGGGCCTTCTCCAGGTAGAGCTGCTCCTTCTCCTCGCCGCGGATGTTCACCTCCACCGCGCCGCTGGCCCCCGCCCCCCGGTTCATCACCTCGAGCACCAACTGAATCCGCTCCCCCTCCTCCATGCGGCCGTCCCCGGACCGGGCCGGCACGGCCGGGTTCTCGTCGCGCAGCCGGTACCGGTAGGCGAACTCCGGTCGGGCCACGGCCCGGATCCGGGCCGCGGCCGTGCCCACGCCCGCCTCGTCGACGCCAGGGGCGTGCAGACGCAGCGTCACCGGGTCCCACCGCTGCCGGGCCGACTTGGGCACCTCCACCTCGGCCTCGGCCTCCCTGCGCTCCCCCGGCCCCAGCCGGCCGAACACCAGGTCCAGGTTGCGCAGCAGGGGGTTGTCGGACTCGGTACGCCCCCACACCCGGTGCACCGCGGTGGCTCCCCGGTTCTCCACCACGAACCGGATCCGGGCCTTTTCGCCGGGCACCAGCTCGGTCTCGGCAACCCCTTCCACCCGGAGCCCCTTGCCTCCGGGGCCGTCGGTCCAGTCGATGCCCAGGGCCGCCAGGGCCTCGGTGATCTTCCGGTCCTCGCTTCGCCGAACCTGGGCCAACACGGTCTCGGCCGCGGCCAACAGGGCCTCCCGGTCCGCCCCCTTGGCCTGGGCGAGCACTTTGCGCGCCAACCCCACCTCGAAGTCCTCGGCCAGCCGCTGGGCCTTCTCCTCCTTGGACAGCTCGGAGAACGGCCTCTGCTTCTCCTCGTCCGGCGGCAGTAGGTACTGCAGCTCGGCCCAGGGCTTCTCCGAGGCGTTCCCCCAGCTCTTGAAGGCGTTTTCCAGGTCGGCCTCGGCCACGTGGGTGGGCGGCGGACCGAGGCGCATCCTCCCCGCCTCGATCCGGGCCGGATACACCACGATGTCGGGCTCGATGCCGATGGACTGGATCGACACGTCCCCCGGGGTGAGGTACTGGGCCACCGTCAGCTTGAGCGCTCCGCCGTCGGTGAGGGGATAGAGCTTCTGGACCGAGCCCTTCCCAAAGGTCTTCTGGCCGATCAGCAGGGCCCGGGACGCCTTGAGGGCGCCGGACACGATCTCCGAGGCCGAGGCGCTGCCCTGGTTCACCAGCACCACCACGGGCTTCCGGGTGAGGGGTGGGTCGTCGGCCCCCGCCAGGGCCCGGGAGTTGGCGTCCTTCTCGGGCCCCCGCGTGCTCACGATGGTGCCCTCGTCCAGGAACCCGTCGGACAGCTTGATGGCCTGGTCCAGGAGCCCCCCTGGGTTGTTGCGGAGGTCCAGCACCACCCCCGTGAGGTCCGGATGGGCGGCCTCGGCCTCCCGGATGGCCCGGCGCAGCTCCTCCGTGGTGTCCTTCTGGAAGTTCTTCACCCGGGCGTACAGGACCGGCGGGCTTCCCTCGTCCTTGAGGACGTAGCTCTCCACGCTGTCCACGTGGATCACCTCGCGGGTGAAGGTGATGGCCCGGGGCTCCGGCCACCCCTCCCGCGCGATGGTGAGGGTCACCTGGGTGCCCGGCTCCCCCCGCATCTTGTTGGCCGCGGTGTCCACCGGCATGTTGATGGTGGGCTCGCCGTCGATGTACAGGATGTGGTCGCCCGAGCGGAGCCCCCCCCGCTCGGCCGGGGTGCCCTCGATCACGCTGATGATGGTCATCTCGCCGTCGCGGATGCCGAACACGAACCCGATGCCCCCGAACGTGCCCCGGGTGCCGATCATGAACTCCTTGAAGCTCTTGGGGCTGAACACCGTGGAGTGCGGATCGAGCTTGGCCAGGGCCCCGTTGAGGGCGAAGTAGTAGAGGTCCTGCTCCTCCACCTCTTCCCCCAGGTTCTGATACACGAACCGCAGCACCGTGGTCAGCACGTCGGCCGCCTTCCGGTACACGCCGGCCTGGGAGAGGTCGAAGGTCTTCTCCGCTCCCCCCACCCGCACCCGGACCCGATCCGTGCCCGCGGGCTCCACCAGCACCTCGGGGTACTGGTTCTCCAGGGCTTCGAGCGCCCCGTCCACCAAGGCCCGCGGGGAGGCCCTCTCCGGCTCCACGTACTTCTTCTCCACGTAGTAGAACACCTGCTGCACGATCCGGGGATACGGATCGCCGAACCGGTGGAAGAAGCCGGTGGCCGCGGGGGCCTGGGCGGGCAGGGCGGCCGCAGCCAGGCACAGCAGGGCGAACAGGGAGATCAGGGCTGCAGTTCGGTCACGTCTTCGCAAGCGTCATCCTCCGAGGTGGCTCGGTGTGGTCCCCCGGCGCGATCCGGGGCCGGGCGAAGCCAAAGGCCTGCCGGCGGGCCCGGCCGGAGCCGGGACGATCCAGACGCTAGCATACACGAAAACCGGGGAGGAAGCCGAGCCGGGAGGGGTCAGCCGCCCCTGCGGAGCCGCTCGAGGTGCTCGGCCCATTCCACGGGCAGCAGATAACGCTTCTTGGTGTTGCAGTCCTTGCAGGCGGGCACCACGTTGGAACGCACCGACCGCCCCCCCCGGGCCAACGGGACCACGTGGTCCATGGTGAGCTCTGCCGGGGGAAACCGCCGGCCGCAGTAGTGGCACACCCCGGCCGCGATCCGGCGCTTCCACCACTGGGTCTTCCGGAGCTCCCGGGCCTTGGCCTTCTCCCGGGCGATCTGCTCGGGCGGGGTATCGGAGAAGAAATAGTCGTCCGTCATGGGTTCCACGGAAAAGGGCGGCCCGAGGGCCGCCCTTCTGATGTCAACAAGCACCCTGCGCCGTTACTTCTTGTGGCACTGGTTGCACTTCAGGACCTTCTTCGGGGTCTTGCCTCGTTTGTTGTGGCAGCTCCAGCAGGCCTTCTCCTTGTTGTGGGCGGCCTTCTTGAAGCTGGGCGCATCGCCCGCTTTGGCCTTGTGGCACTCGCCGCACTTGTACTTGCCCTCGGAGGCCTTGTGGTGGCACTGCTCGCACGTGGCCTCGTTCACGTGCTTGGAGTGGTCGAAGGTCACGGCGGCCTTCTTGCCGTAGTTGGTGACCTTCAGGCCGTCGGCCGGGGCATCGGTGGCCTGGGCGGCGCCCACTGCCAGACCCAACGAGAACACGCAGGCGGCGACGAACAACACGATCTTCTTCATCTGGCACTACCTCCCTTGGTTGAAGTGGCCCCACGAACCGAGCCTTCCAAAACCAAAACCGGGCGCCTGTATACCACAGGCCCCCGGGCGACCGTCAAGGGTCCCGGTCCCTACCCCGCCCCGCTGCCGATCCGCGCGTCCTTCTCCTCCACCTCCCGAGCCATGGCATCCTTGAGGCTCCGAAGCCGTAGGGCCAGGTCCGGGTCCGTCAGGGCCAGGATCTGGCACGCCAGCACCCCCGCGTTGCGCGCCCCGGCCTTGCCGATGGCCACGGTGGCCACCGGGATGCCCGGCGGCATCTGAACCGTGGACAGCAGGGCGTCCATCCCCCGCAGAGCTCCGGCGTCCACCGGGATCCCGATCACCGGACGCACCGTTTCGGCCGCCACCACCCCGGCCAGATGGGCCGCCATGCCGGCGGCGCACACGAACACCTCCACCCCCTGCGCCTCGGCCTCGGCCACAAGCCGCCGGGTCCGCTCGGGACTGCGGTGGGCCGAGCTGACCCGCATGGCGTAGGGGACCTCCATCCGGTCGAGGAACTTCGCGGCCTCCTGTACCACCGGAAGATCCGAGTCGCTCCCCATGAGAATGAGAACCTTGGGTTTCGCAGACATGATCGAAGCAGCTCCTTTCCAGAAAGTGGGCCTTCGGCCCGCTTGAAGGCTGGAAAGCTAGAAAGCTAGGAGGCCAGAGGCTAAAAAACCGCTTTCATCTCTGAACGCTCCGCCGGCGCCATGAATGACTCTGGGGGCATGGGGTCTGTTGGAGAGCCGCGTGCGGCTTCTTGGGGCGTAGGTCGTTCGTCGCGTCAACTGCGGTGACGCGTGACGGGTGACGCGGCGGCCACCGACCCCCCGTAGCCTCCCAGCCTCCCAGCCTCCCAGCCTCCTAACGTCCTCGCGTCCCAACGTCCTAGCGTGTTATCAACCCGGCGGATAACCCGACGGCATCGGCCCCTGCTCGGAGGGGCAAGGGGCCTGCCGGAGAGCCGGGCGCGGCTCCTTAGCTCGCCGCGCAGCGCCTCTGACGCTCGGACCGCGAAATGGTTCGGATCCCAGCGAGTTGTCATGAAACCAGCTCTTCGGTCCTGTGCCTGCGCGGCGAATCTCGATGTCCGGCTTCGTGCCCGGCCGGAGGCAGGTCCCTTGCCCCGCCCTCCGAGGTGACGCGCCTATTTTGTCGCCGGGTTCATAACGCCCCAACGCCAACGACCGTCAGGAGGACAGATGCCGCAGGGCCTTCCTGCCGATGTCCCGTCGGAAGTGGACCCCGGGCCAGGAGATCCGGTCCACGGCCTGGTAGGCCCGCTCGATCGCGGACGGGATGTCGTCGCCCAGGGCCGTCACCCCCAGCACCCGGCCCCCGGCCGTGACCACCTTGCCGGCCTCCTGCCGGGTTCCGGCGTGGAACACCACCACGTCGTCCAAGGCTGCGGCGTCCTCCAGGCCACGGATCTCCAGCCCCTTCTCGTAGGCCCCGGGGTACCCGCCCGAGGCCATCACCACGCACACCGCCGGCCTCGGATCCCACTCCAGGTCCACCCGGTCCAACGTGCCGTCGACGCAGGCCTCCAGCACCGGCAGCAGGTCGCCCTTCATCCGCATCACGATGGGCTGGCACTCGGGATCGCCGAACCGGCAGTTGAACTCCAGCACCTTGACCTCGTCCCCCCGGATCATGAGCCCGGCGTAGAGCACGCCCACATAGGGGTTGCCCTCCCTCCCGAGGCCGTCCACCACCGGCCGGATCACCGTGTCCACGATCCGGTCGAACAGCTCCGGGGTCACCACCGGCGCCGGGCTGTAGGCTCCCATGCCGCCGGTGTTGGGCCCCTGGTCGTCATCGAACACGGGCTTGTGATCCTGGCTGGAGGCCATGGGCAGAACGGTCCGGCCGTCGCAGAACGCCAGGAAGCTCGCCTCCTCGCCCTCCAGGCACTCCTCCACCACGATCCGGCCGCCCGCCTCGCCGAACGCCCGGTCCACCATCATGGCGTCCACGGCCGCCAGCGCCTCGTCAACGGTGCGGGCCACGGTCACCCCCTTGCCCGCGGCCAGCCCGTCGGCCTTGACCACGATGGGTGCCCCTTGCTCACGGATGTAGGCCCGGGCCGCGGCGGGATCGGTGAACTCCTGGTACGCTGCCGTGGGCACGCCGAACCGATCCATTACGGCCTTGGCGAACGCCTTGGACCCTTCGAGCCGTGCCGCTGCGGCCGTGGGCCCGAAGATTCGCAGCCCCCGTTCCCGGAACCGGTCCACGATGCCCAGAACCAGCGGGGCCTCCGGCCCCACCACCGTGAGGTCCACGCCCTCGGTCTCGGCAAAGGCCAGCAGCGAGTCCACGTCGTCCGCCGCGATCGGCACGTTCCGGGCCAGGCCGGCCGTGCCCGCGTTGCCCGGCGCGGCAAACACGGCGGTGACCCGGGGGCTCTGGGCGATCTTCCACACGAGGGCGTGTTCCCGCCCACCTCCTCCGACCACCAGCACCTTCATCCGATCCCCCTCCCCTTGAGCCAACCGGCGATCGCCGCATCGTACTCCGACGTCCGGCTGAACGCCTTGGCCGCCAGCTCGTACCGGAGCTCCAGGCTCACCTCGCCGGCGTTGCGGTCCATCTCGTCCAGGACCCTCCGGTAGTCGGCCGGGTCCACCACGACGGTCACGTGGCGGTGGTTCTTGGCGGCCGCCCGGATCATGCAGGGGCCTCCGATGTCGATCTGCTCCACCGCCGCCTCCAGGGTGCACCCCGGCTCGGCCACGGTCTTCTCGAACGGGTAGAGGTTCACCGCCACCAGGTCGATGGGCTCGATGCCGTGCTCGGCCATCTGCTCGCGATGCTTGGGATTGTCCCGGAGCCCCAGGATGCCCCCGTGGATCTTGGGCACCAGGGTCTTGACCCGACCGTCCAGGATCTCGGGGAACCCCGTGTAGGCGCTGACCTCGGTGACGGGAACCCCGGCCTCCCGGAGCATCCGGGCGGTGCCGCCGGTGGACAGGATCTCCACGCCCCGGTCGGCCAGGCCCCGGGCGAACTCCACCACACCGGTCTTGTCGGACACGCTCACGATCGCTCGGCGAATCGGTGCCATCGTTCCTCCTTTTGGGATGGAAAACTGGGATAAAGTATTGTCAGGCCCGTGCCCCCTTCCCCTTGGGGAGTGCGGGGTGGGGGTCTGGTGGAGCGCCGGGTGCGGCCCCTTAGCTCGCCGCGCCCTCCGAACGTCCGGATCGCCTCCTCATGCCAAGGGTTCTGGATCGACGGGCAAGCGGCGGCATGAGAAGGCGCGGCGATCGAATGCCGCACTCGCGCCCGGCCGGAACCAGGCCCCCACCCCGTACCCTGGCAATACGTTTGAAGGTCATTATCGCCCGGCCACCCAGCGGGCCGAAGTCCCGAACCTACCGGGCCAGGTTGGCGGCCGGGGAGAGCAGGAACTTCAGGTCCTCGTCCACGAACCGGATGCCGCCGCCCACGAAGTAGTCGGCCCGGCCCCGGTCGTCGAGGAAGTCGTCGGCCCCGGCCGTGACGAACAGGTGCTTCCAGAACAGCCAACGGGCCGAGGCCTTCAGGTGCACCGGCCCCTCCTCCCGGGCGAAGTCGAACGCCTCCAACGTGAGCCGCAACCGGTCCGACCAGAAGTCCAGGTCCGCCCCCACCCCGCCGGTGGACTCGAACAGGCCACCGCGCACGGTCAGGAACGAGAACCGCTTGCCCACCTGGGCCGAGAACTTGAAGCGGTCGTCGGTGACCGTCTTCTCCTCGCGGATCGTATGCGTGCCGGTGTCGTCTGTCACCACCCGCTCGGTGATCTTGGTGCGGGTCTCGCCGCGGGGATCGTCCACCAGGGCCAGGTAGTAGAACCGGTCCTGCCGGGGCTGAATGGTGAGCCCGAAGTAGCTCTTGGACTCGCCGAGCTGCGCCAGGTACTCACCCCGGTACGACACCTCCAACCGGAACCGGTTCGCCCCGGCCACGAAGTTGGTGATCCCCTCCAGGGTCTGGTTGAGGTTCTCGTGGACGCTGTCCTCGTTCACCAGCCGGCCGATGGTGCCCTGCCCCCGGTCGATCTTGTCCGTGATGCTCCGCAGGTTCCCCAGGGTCTCGGTGAGCTCCGAGTACACCGTGTCGTCCGTCATGAGCTTGCCCAGGGTGCCCTCGCCCCGTTCGATCCGTCCCATCACCGAGCGCAGGTCCGCCAGGGTACCCTCCAGCTCCCGGTACAAGGAGTCGTCGTGGATCAGTCGGCCCAGGGTGCCCTCGGGACTTCCGGCCGCCTCGGCCAGGTCCCGGATGGAAGCGAGGGTCTCGTCCAGCCGGGCCGTGGCCCGGCGCAGGTTCGACAGGCTCGCCCGTAGGTCCTCCCGGTTCTCGGCCACCACCGCGTCCAGCCGGCCCGTGAGTCGCTCCAGGTTGTCGGCGATGGCCGGGGTGCGTTCGGCCAGGGTTCGGGTGAGCCGGCGGGTGTTGGCCACGGTCTCGTCGATCCCCTCCCGGTTGGCCGCCACCAGCTCCCTGAGGTCGGCGGTGAGCCCCCTGAGGTTCGCCAGGGTCTGCCGCAGGTCCTCCCGGTTCTCCTCGATCACCGACCGGAGCCCCACGGCCGTGTCCCGCAGGCCCTCGATCATCTCCCGCAGGGTCTGCTCCCCCTCCGGCGTGCCCAGCACGTTGGCCAGCCGTTCGGTGACCCGCTTCACGTCGTCGCTGACCGAGTTGAGGCTGGTCACCAGCCGGTCCAGATCCCCCGGGGGCACACCGGGGGACACCTCGTCCCCGTCCTTCAGGTACCGGCTCGCCCGACCCGGCACCAGCTCCACGTACTTCTCGCCAAGGACGCCGTGGGTCCGCAGGCTCCCCACCGTGTCCACCGGCAGCTTCACGTCGTCCCGGAGCCGCAACACGAGCTCGGCCTGCCCCCCCTTCAGACGGATGTCCTCGACGATCCCCACCGGGATGCCGGCCACCAGCACCTCGCCCTCCCGGGCCAGGCCCACGGCGTTCTCGAGGCGCAGGGTCACCCGGTACCCGCCGCCGGCTCCGAACCCCACCCGGCCCAGCCGCAGGGCCATGTACGTGAGGAGGATCACGCCCGCCAGGACCAAAAGGCCCACCTTGGCCTCGGGGCTCATGCGCTTCATGCCCGTGCTCCGCTCGGCTTCGGCATTACTGCACCTGGATCGGGCCCTCGGCGGTCCCCCGGAGGAACTGCGCGAGGATGGGGTTTGGGTTGCGACGGATCTCCTCGGGGGTGCCCTCCGCGATGATCCGCCCCTGGTAGAGCATGGCGATCTTGTGGGCGATCTTGAACGTGGCCCGGATGTCGTGGCTGATCACCACGTAGGTCCGGCCGGACTCCTGTTGGGTGCGCAGAATCAGGCGGTCGATGGCATCCGCCATGATGGGGTCCAGCCCCGATGTGGGCTCGTCGAACAGCACGATCTCGGGCTCCAGGATCAAGGCCCGGGCCAACCCGACCCGTTTGCGCATGCCCCCCGACAGCTCGGCCGGCATCTTCCCTTCTGTGCCCGGAAGCCCCACCGTGACGAGCATCTCGGACCCCCGCCGCTCGATCTCCGCCCGGTCGAGCTGGGTGTGCTCCACCAGGGGAAACGCCACGTTCTCACCCACGGTCAGGGAGTCGAACAGGGCTCCTTCCTGGAACAGCATGCCGAACCGCCGCCGGACCTCGTTCAGGGCCCCCTTTTCCAGTCGGGTGATGTCCTGCCCGTCCACCAGGATCCGGCCCCGATCCGGACGCATGAGGCCGATCATGTGCTTGAGGGTCACGCTCTTGCCGCCCCCGCTGCGGCCGATGATCACGGTGGTCCGGCCCCGGGGGATCTCCAGGTCCAGACCGTCCAGGACCTTCTGACCCCGGAACGACTTGTGGACCCCGTCGAACACGATGATCGGTTCTGCCATGGCTCAGAACATGATCGCGGTGAGGAAGTAGTCGCTGATCAGGATCAGCACCGAGGCCAGCACCACGGCCTCGGTGGTGGCCTTCCCCACCCCCTGGGCCCCCCCCGGGGCGTAGAACCCCTTGTAGCAACCGACCACCGCCAGGATGAAGCCGAAGCACGCCGCCTTCACCAGGCCGTTGAGCACGTCGGCCAGCTCCACGTACTTCACCGTGTTGGCCACGTAGACCCCCGAGTTGATCCCCAGGAGCTTGACCCCCACGAAGTAGCCGCCGAGCACCCCCACGAAGTCGCTCACCACGCACAGCACCGGAACCATGGCCAGACCGGCCAGGATCCGGGGCACCACCAGGTACCGGATGGGGTCCACGGCCATCACCTCGAGGGCGTCGATCTGCTCCGTCACCCGCATCGTGCCCAGCTCGGCCGCGATGGCCGAGCCGGCCCGGGCCGTGACCATGAGGCTGGTGAGGACCGGCCCCAGCTCCCGGGCCATCGACAGCCCCACCGTGGTGCCCACCAGCCCTTCGGCCCCGAACTTCCGGAACCCGTAGTAGGCCTGGAGCGCCAGCACCATCCCCGTGAACGTGCCGGTCAGCACCACCACCGACACGGACCGCACCCCCACGAACTCCATCTGGCGAAACGTCTGGCGCCACCGCAGCGGGGGGGTCACCAGGGCCCGCACCGCCTCCGCCAGGAACAGGGCGTTCCGGCCCACCTCCTCGATCCGCTCCACCACCAACCGGCCGAACCATTCCAGAAACGCGACCATAAGCTCAACCGTCCGGGCGGGCCGGGGCGAAACGGGTTATTTCTGACGCTGCGGCTGGAGCACCCACCGCTCCCCCACCCGGAGCCAGGTCGTCCAGACCTCGGAGCGCTCCGGCACCACCGAGTGCCGGGGAAGCAGGACGCGCACGACCCGGACCTTGGCCAACACCCCGTCGGGCTGGGCGAAGAGCTGATAGCTGGCCACGTCCGCGCTCACGATCTCGTACTTGGCCACGAACTCCCACAGGCTGTCGATGTGCTGCCGGCGGCGCTCCGGGTCCACGTACCCGGCCGCCTGCTCCACGTTCTTCTCCTTGAGCAGCCGGTAGTACTCGTCCACGTCCCGAAGCAGGTCGCTGACGAGCCGCCTCTCCTCCTGGGGATCGAGCTTGGGGGCCGCCGGAGCGGGCGTGGGCTGGGCCTTCTCCGCCTTGGGGGGCTCGGCGGTCGGCTCGGTTGTCTTCTCGACGGGAAGCCCGGCACACCCGGCCCCCCCCAGTGCCAGCATCACGACGCACCCCGCGAACCACCTCTTCATCGCGACTCCTCCTGCTCCCAACCGAACGGAACCCACCGCCCGCCCCTCTGGCGCCGGCGATCATAGTCAAGCCCTTGCGGGCATTTCAACCGGATTCGGCCAAAACGAAAGGGGCCCCCGTTGCGAAGACCCCTTTCGTTGCCGCGTTCTCGGAAAACGCTTGGCCCTACTGATTCTGCCCCACGATCCCGTGGAGACGGTCCTTGATCTGCCGGAACTCGCCCACCTCGATGGGGATGGCCACCTTCAGCAGCAGGGTGTAGATGATCAGGCCGATCGCCCAGATGCCCAGGGTGATCAGCACCTCCGGCACGGTGGGCGCGTAGGACCACATCTCGCCCAGGGGCGTGGGCACGAACCCGGGCAGGATCAGCCCCGGCCCCTTCTCGATCCACACCCCGATGAACATCAGCACGCAGCCCAGGTTCAGGGTGAAGAAGTTCTCCCGGGTCTTGGGGGTCAGGAACAGGAAGAACGCGATGGTGTTGAACGCGATGGCGGTCCAGATGAACGGGACCAGCTCGTTGTGCCCCTCGAGCCCTTGGAACAGGTACTTCATGGGGGCCAGGTGCACCGTGGCGCTGTAGTACTCCTTGAACACCTCGGCGATCAGGAGGAACAGGTTGATCCCCATGGCGTAGGCGATGATCTCGGCCAGCTTGAAGATCGCCCGGTCCTGGATCTTGATCTGGGTGTGCTTCCGGATCAGCTGGAACGCCAGGATGATGAAGCTGGGGCCGGAGCAGAACGCCGAGGCGATGAACCGGGGGGCCAGGATCGAGGCGTTCCAGAAGGGGCGGCTCGGGAACCCGTTGTACAGGAACGCGGTGACCGTGTGGATCGACACCGCGGCCGGGATCGAGAAGATGATCAGCGGCCACAGGACCTTGTAGTTGGGCTCTCGGCCCTGGTACGCGTTGTACAGGATGTAGACCGGAACGATCAGGTTCACGGCCAGGTACACGTTCAGCACCACCACGTCCCACGACAGCATGGAGATCGGAAAGTTCAGGATCCCCAGACCCGGGATCAGGTGCCAGAACCGCTCGGGATGGCCCAGATCGAAGGTCACGAACATCAGGCACATGCTGATCGCGGCCACCGCCAGGAGCTCACCCAGGAGCACGATCTCCTTGATGGGCCCCCACTTGTAGATGTAGGCCGGGATCACCAGGAGCACCGCGGCCGCGGCCACCCCCACCAGGAACGTGAAGTTGGCGATGTACAGCCCCCAGCTCACGGGGTCGCGCATGCCCGTGATGCCCAGACCGGTCTTCAGCTGGTACACCCACGCCCCCAAGCCCACCAGGGCGATCAGGATCAACGACCCCATCCAGGCGTAGTACTTCTTTCCGCCCCGGAAGGCCAGGATGAAGGTGCCGACCAGAAACTCCATCAGCGTGTTCATGGTTCACCCCTCTAGCCGAAGAAGTAATAGAACTTGGGTTCGGTGAGGAGGTCCTCCTTGAGCCGGAAGACCCGGTGGTTCTCCAGGATGTAGCGGATCTCCGACTCGGGATCCAGGAGGTTGCCGAACTTCCGCGCCCCCACCGGGCAGGCCTCCACACAGGCCGGATACCGGCCCTCGCGGGTCCGCTGGATGCAGAACGTGCACTTCTCCACCACGCCGCGCATCCGAGGCCGGTTGCCCAGGTAGTGGGTGTCGGGGTTGAGCTCTTCGGGAGGGAGCTTGGGATCGAGCCAGTTGAACGCGCGGCCCTCGTAGGGGCAGGCGGCCATGCAGTACCGGCACCCGATGCACCAGTTGTAGTCCACCACCACGATGCCGTCGTCCTCGGTCCAGGTGGCCCGCACCGGGCAGGCCTTGACGCAGGGGGCCTTGCGGCAGTGCTGGCACTGGACCGGCATGTAGTAGTGGCCCTCCTCCGGCACCTTCTCGGGGTTGTAGTACCGCTCCGACTTCTCGAACTCCATCTCGCCGTTCTCGAACCGGAGCACGTGGATGTAGTGGATCTGCGGGTCCCGGCGGGACTGGTTGTTCTCCTTCACGCAGGCGTACACGCACCGACGGCACCCGATGCAGCGGCTCAGGTCCAGGGCGTAGCCGAACAGCACGTTCTCCATCGGGGGGGTGGCCTTCACGGTCACCTTCTTGCCGTACTGCTTGGTGTACTTCTCCTCCAGCCGTTTGAGGGTGGCCTTCACCTCTTCCGGGGTCATCTCCTGGAAGTTCTTCTGGAAGTACTCCTCCCAGGAACCGTAGGTCATGAACCCGCTGGACCCTTGGGCAAGCGCCTTCACCGGCAGGGCGGCCGCTGCGGCCCCCGCCGCCATCCCCTTCAGGAACTTCCGGCGGCTCGCCTTCTTCGGGTCGACCGTGGACACGTTGTGCTTGGACATGGATCGCCTCTCCTTGCCGTTGTCCCGAACCGGCCGGGCTCTACTTTTCCTCGCCGCCGTCGTGGGTCTGTTCCTTCAGGTGCTTGCCTTTGGCATGGGATTTCAACGTGCCCGATCCAGGCACCTTGGGGGGCGGTTCCGGTTTCAGGGGCTGGAACCGGGGGTTGTGGGGGTTGTGGCAGTTGGCGCACAGCAGGTACTGCTTCTTGCCGTTCCAGTAGCCGGTGCGTTTCCCGTGGATGCCCTTCTTCCAGTCCCGGTACTTGGCGCCGTGGCACTGGCCGCACAGCCGGTACGACTCCGAGAAGTCGATCTTCTCACCGCTCTGGAGGTGCAGCTTGTCCCGGTTGTCGGCGTCGTGGCAGTCGAGACACCACCGGAACTGCTCGGCATGGTGGAGCTTGATGTCGGTGTGCTCCTCCTCGAGCACCCGGGGGGTGGGATCGGTCTCCTGGTCGTTGTGGCAGTTCTCGGCACAGGGATAGTAGTCCTCGCTCAGAGGCGGGGGTGGTACCGCGAACACCTCCTCCTCGGCCCCGGCCGCCCGAAGCCCTGGCCTTGCGAACAGGCACACAAGGGCGGCCACCAAAACCCAGCGGCGCTTCATGCTCCCAATCCCTCCTGTTTGGGGTTGGTGGGGTGAAAAAACTTGAAACACTACGAAACGCGAGGGGAACCCGGGGCCCGGCCCGGGCGGAAGGGCGGATCATAGGAAAGCCGATTTCGGCGTGTCAAGCGGATTTCCGCCTCGGCAGCGAAAAACGGAACCCTTGTTTGACTATCCCGGTCTCACCAGGGGAAAGGGGAGCCGTGTTTCCGTTCGTTTCACGGTGTTTCAGCCGGCCGCCCGTTCCCGCCGGGGGCGCTGGTTTGCGGCAAGTACCCTCTTTCGCAAGCGCACCCCGGAGGGGGTCACCTCCACCAGCTCGTCCCGGTCCACCCACTCCAGGGCCCGGTCCAGGTTCATCTGCCGGGGCGGCGACAACCGAAGGGCCTCGTCCGACCCTGCGGCCCGGATGTTCGTGAGCTTCTTCTCCCGGACCACGTTCACGTCCAGGTCGTTCTCCCGGGAGTGCTCCCCCACGATCATGCCCTCGTACACCTCGGTTCCCGGCCCGATGAACAGGACGCCCCGGGGCTGCAGGTGGTACAGGGCGTAGGTGGTGGCCCGGCCCGCCCGGTCGGCCACCAGGGCCCCGTTGGTGCGGCCCGGGATCGGCCCGGCCCAGGGCCCGTACCCCTCCAGCAGGCGGTTCAGGATGCCGGTGCCCCGGGTGTCGGTCAGGAACTCGCTCCGGTACCCGATGAGGCCCCGGGAGGGCACCCGAAACTCCAGCCGGACCCGGCCGCCGCCGGCCGGATCCATGCGGACCATCTGGCCCTTGCGGCGGCCCAGCTTCTCGGTGACCACGCCCACGAACTCCTCGGGCACGTCCACCAGCGCGATCTCCCAGGGCTCCTCCAGCCGGCCGTTTCGCTCCCGGCTGAGGATCTCGGGCTTGGACACGCTCAGCTCGTACCCCTCCCGCCGCAGGGTCTCGATCAGCACCGCCAGCTGCAGCTCCCCCCGGCCGGCCACCTGGAACGCGTCGGTATCCAAGATCTCCAGCCGAAGGCTCACGTTGTGGAGCACCTCTTTTTCGAGCCGGGCCCGGATCTGACGGGAGGTGACGAACCGCCCTTCCCTGCCCCCGAACGGGCTGGTGTTCACCGAGAACACCATGGCGATGGTGGGCTCCTCCACCCGGATCCGGCGTAGGGGCCGGGGCTCGGACGGCTCCACGAGGGTGTCGCCGATGGCCACGGTCTCGAGCCCTGCCACCGCCACGATGTCGCCGGCCACGACCTCCTTGGCCTCTTCCCGCCGCAGCCCCTCGTGGGTGTACACCGTGCCCACCCGTGCGGGCACCACGCCTTCCTCGGTGGCCACGCCGATCTCCTGGCCTGGTCGGAGCCGGCCGTTCACCACCCGACCCAGGACCAGCCGGCCCACGTAGTCGTTGTAGTCCAGGTTGGTGACGAGCATCTGCAAAGGGGCCTCCGGATCCCCCGAGGGCGGGGGCACCCGCTCCAGCACGGTCTCGAACAGGGGCCGGAGGTCCCGGGACCCGTCGCCCGGCTGCCGGTGGGCCACGCCCCGGCGGGCGTCGGTGTAGAGGACCGGGAACTCCAGCTGGTCGTCGGACGCCCCGAGGTCGATGAACAGCCCGTAGACCTCGTCCAGGACCTCGGCGGGCCGGGCGTCGGCCCGATCGATCTTGTTGATCACCACGATGGGCGGCAGCCCCAGCTCGAACGCCTTATGGAGGACGAAGCGGGTCTGGGGCAGCGGCCCCTCGGCCGCGTCCACCAGCAGGATCACCCCGTCCACCATCTGCAGGGTCCGCTCCACCTCGCCCCCGAAGTCGGCGTGGCCCGGGGTGTCCACGATGTTGATCTTGACCCCCTCGAACCACACGGCCGTGTTCTTGGCGAGGATGGTGATGCCCCGCTCCCGTTCGAGGGCGTTGGAGTCGAGCACCCGCTCCGCCACCCGCTGGTTCTCCCGGAACACGCCGCTCTGCCAGAGCATGGCGTCCACCAGGGTGGTCTTTCCGTGGTCCACGTGGGCGATAATCGCCACGTTGCGAAACTGTTCCGGCCGCATCGATGCTCTCCTTTGGGCCCCGGATGGGGGCGGCGTGTTGTAGCACCCGGACCCGGTCCGGGTAAAGCCCCCTTATAACTTCGGTCGTTGGTCGTTGGTCGTTGGTCGACGGTCTTCGGTCTAGGGCCTTCGGCCCGTTAGGCGGCTGGGCTGCTAGTGTTCCGTTCCGCAAAAAAGTATATCCATTCCGGCGGTGGGGCTGGGGGCTCCGACGAAGCGCGACGGCCGAGCAGCTCGGGCCGACCGGCGCGAGCGG
>JAADGT010000324.1 GCA_013152215.1 Deltaproteobacteria bacterium | reverse complement strand
CCGATCCGGTGGAGGCTCGCGTTGATCTCCTGCAGGTCGTCCTTGAGGGAGTCCATCCCGTACTCCCGGACCTGGTAGTCGAGCTGCCCCTCCAGGCTGTAGAGCAGGTGGAGGATGTTGAGCAGGTCCACCCACTCGGGCTTCTCCACCAGACGGGACAGGTGGCGCTCCAGGAGCTCCCCGGCGCGCAGCTCGGCCAGCCCCCACTCCAGGGTCTCCCGGTCCACCTTTTGGAGCATCACCCCCCGCAGAAGCACCGCGGCCCGAAGCCCCGCCAGCATCACCTCCTCGATCATCCTGCGGTCGGCCCCGTCCAGATCCATGGCTGCCTCCTCAGGTCATGCGGACCTTCATGGTCTTCACGTGGTGGACGATCTTCTCGAGCTTCGTGAAGATCGGCTCGCACAGGGCCATGGCCGCGGCCTCGTCCGCGCACCCGGCCAAGGCTGCCTTCAGATCGCCCATGTCGGCCACGATCTTCTCCATGTCCGAGGTGCCCTTCTGGGTCTTGAAGTACAGCTTCGCGGCCAGCGGCTCGAGCTCGTCCGCCAGGGCCACGAGCTTCTCCCTCACCGGGGGAACGGGGCAGTCGGCTGCCGCATCCCGGAACATGGCGACCACCTCGCGGACGTAATGGGTTCCCATCTTCTGTTGGGACATTCCTCTTCTCTCCTTTCCATGGGAATCGGGGTTAGCCGTGGTGATGGTGGTGATGGCCGCTGTGGCCGCACTCGGGCCCGTGGTGGTGATGACCCGCGCCGGGGCACGGCCGGCTCACCTCCGGCGGGGCCTCTGGAACCTCCTTGGGAGGCAGCTCCCGGCACAGGGTCTCGGAGATCTCCCGGAACGCCCGAGCGGTGAGGCTGTCGGGGTGCAGATCCACGATGGGCACGCCCGAGTCGGCCGCCTCGGAGAACAGCGGATCCAGCGGGATCGATCCAAGGAACGGAACCTCCATCATCCGGGCGAGCATCCGGCCCTTGTCCTTGCCGAACAGGTGCACCGTGTCGCCGCAGCACCGGCACGTGTACCCACTCATGTTCTCGATCAGGCCCAGGACCTTCGCCCCCAGGGAGAGGGCGGCATTGATGGCCTTGGAGCACACGAGGGTGGAGACCTCCTGGGGCGTGGTCACGATGACCACCCCGTCCAGGTCGGGTATGGATTTGAGGATCGCGATGGGCTCGTCGCCGGTGCCCGGCGGGAGATCGACCAGGAGGAAGTCGAGCCCGCCCCACTTGGCCGCCGACAGCAGCTGGCGGATGGTCCGGCTCTTGGCCTGGCCCCGCCACATCACCGGGGTCATGTCCCCGGGCCAGAACAACGCCACCGACAGGGCCTTGATCCCGGAAGGGGTGACCACGGGATCGAGCCAGAAGGCGCCGTTGAGCGCGGCCTCCTTCTTGATCCCCAGCATCTTGGGCGTGCTCGGCCCGTGGAGGTCCGCATCGAACACCCCCACCCGATGCCCAGCGCTCTGGAGCGCGGCAGCGAGGTTCACGGTGGCCGCGGTCTTGCCCACCCCCCCCTTGCCCGACAGAACAGCGATCTTGTAGCGCACGTACCGAAGCGCCTCGGCGATGGCCCCTTTCTCACCCGTGAACTGGCGCCTCTGCATTTCCAGGAACTCGCTGCGCGTCGCGTCCATTGTTTCCTCCTCGTCGAGGTGATCCGGGTCTCGCCCCCAAGCTCAGGAGAGACGCCTCAGGGTGTGGGTCCGGCTGCCCAGGCCCAGCTCCTCTGCCAGGGACAACAACTCCTCCACGGCTTCCCGCGCGCCCTCCACCGCCGCCCGCCCCCCGGGAAAAGCAGACTCTGCCAACACGTCGAAGGTGACGGCGTCCAGCGCCACCGGGTCACGGGACGCCAGGAACCCCTGACTCGGGCCCACGGGGGGGTGGCTGAACGGGAAGTACTCGGGCTGTGGGGTGACGTCCCAGGCGTAGTTCACATAGAACAACCTGCCTTCCAGTGCCTGGCGCACCCCCAGGTGTCCTTCCAATGCCCGCCTCCGAAGCCCCGAGAGGGCCCGGGGGTCGGGCCGGACGCCGTTGAAAACGTACGGGTTCACGCCGGCGAGGACCCGGGTGCGCTCCCGCCCCACCAGGCACTCGAACCCCCCGTTGACCAGGGCGCCGGACAACCCGAACAGCGGGTGGAGGGTCACATGGGCCAGAACCCACACCCAGTCCGAGCGGCACACCGCCGCCCCCACCTCCACCCCGCCGAGCACGGTATCGGCGTCGCCGCATGGGTAGATGTTGCCCTCGTCGCCGCTGAACCCCCCGTTGATGACGAAGTTCCCCCCCAGGGTGTCGGACGAGTAGCCCCCCCGGCTCACCACGTCCATGAACGAACTCCCGGACATCCGGCGCCAGTAGTCCACCAGCTTGAGCCCGTCGCACAGGGTGGGGACCTGGCCCGTGACCTCTGCGGCGGCTTCGGCCACGGTGCGGAGGAACACCGGCCGGAGGCCATACTCGTAGCCCTCCTCCGCCGCGTTGATCTTGAGGGCGACCCGGGCTCCGGCGTCGATCCCGTGGAGGGCCCCGGCTTCGCGCACCAGTCGGCGAATCTTCTGGCCCACGGAGTTCTCCGGTCCCATGGCCTGAGCGTCCACCCAGATCACTTCACCCATGGCATCCTCACGAATGACCATCCGGGAGCGGTGAGAGGTGGGTGGGGGCACCCGCTCCCCACCCACCGTGTTTCTTCAACCCACGGGCTCACCCTTGAAGGGGTCGAACTTCTTCCACTCGTTCCAGACCCACTCCTTGTTGTACGCCGCCCGCCGGAAGGGCATGACCTCCGTGGCCAGGTCGTTGCGGTGGAAGGTCTCGCGCAGCCGCACCGTGGTGGGCTGGTCCGGTCGGATCTGCCACTTGGCGGCGTTTTCAGGGGTGAGCACCGGCTCGTGGTGGATCAGTTGGTATTGTCGGGTGCCCAGCCCGATCTTCTCGGCAGCCGCCATGGTGATCCGGGGGCTGAACCCGTTGACGACCCGGAACTTGTCGTCGCCCACCTTGCACCCCTTCTCCTCGGCCACCGATCCGGGGCTCACCGGGGCCTGGTCGATGAGGTCCAGGGTCGCCTCCTCCAGGGCCACCAGGTCCTTGCTGGCCAGAATTCCCACGTCCGGGCAGATGGCCTTGTTGGCCCACGGGAAGCAGTCGCACTCGGGAACCACGTCGATGGCGCAGTTGATGAACCCCACCTTGCCCCGCTCGAAACACTTCATGGCCCCGAGGGCTGCGTCGGCGTGGGCGATCATGGCGTTGGGGAAGTAGTTCTCCTCGAACGTGATCCCGCCCATTCCCGAGAAAATGCAGGTCACCTGGCACGAGTAGCAGAGCCGGCACCGCTCCGGGTACCACTCCTTGCCGTGCTCCAGCACCCGGTGGGCCTGCCGGGGGCAGGAGTTGTCGCACATCTCGTGGAACTTGCAGGCCTTGCCCGGGCACTGGTCCGTGAACTTGGGCCACCCGATGGCGTCGTGGGGATCGCCCCAGTGGGCCAGGTGGGTGATGTACTTGCCCCGCTTGGACTGGCACCCGATGCCGAGCTGCTTCAGAACCCCGCCGTACATGGTGATGGCGTGGCCCCGGGCGTGGGCGATCACGATCATGGCGTCGGCCTCGGCCACGGCCCTGCCGATGTAGGTCTCCTTCAAGATCAGACCCTCCGGGAGCTCCACCCGGTAGTCGTCCTCTCCGGAGAAGCCGTCTGCCACGATCACGGGGCACTTGAAGGTCGCCGACGTGTAGCCGTGCCGTATGGCCCCCTCCATCTGATAGTTGGAGTAGGCCATGCTGTTGAAGATGTGGTAGCTCAGGGTGGTGTCGTTCACCACGTAGGGGTGGCCCCCGCACGCACGGACCTCCTCGACAATGGCCGCGATGTACTCGGGCCGGAGCACGGCGGTGCGGTTCCACTCGCCGTAGTGGATCTTGATGGCCACCTCGTCGCCCTTGTCGAAACACTCGTTGAGCTTGGCCTCGTAGAAGAGGTCCTTGGTCTTGGCGATCATGGACTCGGTCCAGTTCGTGGCGTTGGCATCCGCGAACCAGACGGGAGCGGGGCCCTTCTGGGTGAAGGGCCCCCAGGTGTGCTTGACGGGGTTCCAGCTCCTCTTCTGGTAGTTCTCCCGGTCACCCTCCACGGGCGCCGAGAGCTCATGCCACTTCGTTGGCTCGCACTTCGGTTCGCTCATCGCAGACTCCTTTTACGCCTCGTCTTCGTAGGAAGGGCGGCGGGATTCACGGGACTCGGGGCCGGCTGGAACGCCCGAAGATCCCTTTCCCGCCGGTGTGTTCCGGATCTTCGGGGGTGAGCAACCCTCCTTTCTCTCCCGGACTCGGCCGGCTCTCGCCTCGCGCAACGTTCTGGGCAACGCCCTCGTGATGTTGGCCCTCACTTGCCGCTCACTCCGCGGTGGTCGGATCGATGATCCCTCGCACCACCGAGACACGGTCGGCGGGAAACCCACCCTGTTCGGCGTGGCGGCGAACGGTGTCCTCGCTGTCTGCGATGTACACACAGTAGACCTTGTCATCCGTGACATAGCTGTGGACCCATTGGATCCTGGGCCCCAACTCCGCCAGCACCCCGCACGACTTCTTGGAGATCGCCGCAAGCTCGGCAGGCGAAAGGTTTCCGGCACCTGGGATGTCCCGTTCGATGAGAAACTTTGGCATGGGCGTACCTCCACGGACTGGTGGGGTGGACGGCGAGGGCAAGAGCCCCCGGCGAGCTGCATCTGGCTGGTGAGCAAGTAGCGTGCCGCACCAAACGCGGTCTTCTTTTCCAGTGATCGCGGGCTTTCCATGTCCGAGCCGTCGGGCTCGAGGATGGGGCCTGTGGAGAAACCGGACACCCCCGTTTCCCATCAGCCGTGGGGATGGGGTTCTCTCGATGGGGAGGTTCTCGACAGTGTGGAACATCTCCACAGTGACGGGGAGGCTCGGCCCTCGACGGAAGGCATATTTTCGTGAAAACAGTAGGATAGGAACCGAACCCGGCCCGATCCCAGGCATCCCACTTGCACGTCGCCCTCTCGTCTCCTACCCTTGACCCCCAACAGTGAAATGGGAGGAACGACCGTGGAAGCGGGAAAAACCTATCTCTCGCACTACAAGTTCGAGGTTCCAGAAATCGTGTTTGGTCGCGGGCTCCTTTCGAGGGTTGGGCTCTGCGCGCGCCGGCTTGGGGGCCGGAAGGTCCTGCTCGTGACCGACCCCGGCGTACGCCGGGCCGGGTGGGCGGACGTGGCGATTCGAAGCCTCAAGAGAGCGGATCTGGAGGTGGTCTGCTTCGACGACGTGACCGAAAACCCGAAGGACGTGGAGGTGGCCCGAGGCGCCGAGGAGTATCGGAGGCAGGGAGCCGATGTGATCGTGGGGCTGGGGGGCGGAAGCCCGATGGACGCCGCCAAAGGCATCGCCATTCTGGCGGCGAACGGAGGGAGGATCCAGGACTACGAGGGGTCCGATCGCATACACAGACCGCTGCCCCCCATCGTGTTGTGCCCCACGACGTGCGGCACGGGATCGGACGTGTCCCAGTTTGCGATCATCAACGACACCGAACGGCGCTGCAAAATGACCATCATGAGTCGTACCGTGGCCCCTGACATCAGCCTCACCGATCCCGACACGCTCCGCACGCTTCCAGAAGAGTACGTCTGCAGCACCGCCTTCGACGCCTTGAGCCACGCTGTGGAAGCCTTTTTTTCGGTGGCGGCCACCAGCCTCACCGACGTACACGCGATCAGGGCCGTCCGGCTTCTATCGGCGAGCCTCGTGCCGGCGGTTCGAGAACGCAAGGACGGAGATCTGGAAAATCTCGCGCGGGCCAGCCTCCACGCGGGCATGGCGTTTTCCAACGCCCTTTTGGGGATCGTCCACGCCTTGGCTCACCCGATCGGAGGCCTCTACGGGGTGGGGCACGGAAGCATCAACGCCGTGCTGCTGCCCCAGGTCATTCGATACAATCTTTCCGCGGTCACGGAGAAACTGCCGGAACTCGCCTGGGGCTTGGGGCACCGCTCCGAAGGGGATGCGTTCCGGGCCTCGGAGATCGTCCAGGAACAGGTGGACCTGCTCATCGACCGCTCCGGAGCCCCTCGATCCCTGCGACGGCTTGGCGTCCGTGAGGAGGATCTGAGCCTGGTGGCCCAACGGGCCGTGGAGGACACGTGCATTCTCACCGCGCCTCGGGAGGCCGGCCCCGAGGAGCTGCAGGAGATCCTAGTCCGTGCATTTTGACGGGACACGATGAACCGTCCAATCGATGAGAACCAACTGGAGCATCTGCTCGGGCTCGAGAGCTCGAAGATCGGATTCTACGCGGACGTCAAGCAGAAGATCCGGGAACTCGAGGCCATCAACCGGGATCTCCGCGTCCGGACCAACGAGCTGCAGGCCGTTTTCGGAGCCATCAAGGATGGGGTCGCCGTGTTCGACGCGGCCGGCCGCCTCCAGTACTCCAATCACGTGTGGGCAGAGATCTTTCCCGACACGGTCTCCGAGCCCGCCACCTGCCGACGGTTCTTCCATCCGGCGAGGGAGTGCGGTGCCCCGGGCTGCCCGGTGGCCGGCGCTCTGCGGGGCGAGGTTCGGGACGACTCCCTCACCATCGAGGGGCCGAAGGGCGCCAGGTACCTGGAGACCACGGCCACCCCCATTGCGGATGCGGACGGACGATTCGCCCGCGCTCTGGTCTTTTTGCGGGACGTGACGGAAAAGAGGGTGAGGGAGCTCCAACTCCTTCAAGCGGAAAAGCTCACGAGCCTGGGGGTGCTTGCCGCCGGCGTCGCCCACGAGATCAACAACCCGTTGAGTTCGGTAGCCGGGTATGCCGAGGCATTGCAACGCCGGCTTCGGGATCAACCCGAGCTTGCGGCCGATCCTCGCCTGGAGGACTTCCCCGAGTACCTGGGGGTCATCGTCCGCGAGGTGTACCGGTGCAAAGGGATCATCGACAGCCTCCTGAGCTTCAGCCGGAAGTCCGAACACAGCTCAGGACCGGTGGACCTTCGGCAGCTGATGGACGAGGCGGTCCAGCTCCTGGGCCACATGGCCCGGTACCATGACGTGGAGCTTCACGTGGCTGCAGCCCCAGCGGTCCCGTGTGTGCAGGGGGACCCGGCCGCCCTGCGCCAGGTGATCCTGAACCTGGCCACAAACGCCCTTCAAGCCGTGGGACGCGGAGGCAAGGTCGAGCTCAGGGCCTTTCCGCAAGAGCAGTCGGTGGTGTTCGAGGTGGAAGACAACGGCCCGGGCATCCCGGAGGATCTGCTGGAGCGGATCTGGGATCCCTTCTTCACCACGAAAGGAGTGGGGGAAGGACTGGGGCTTGGCCTTTCGGTGAGCTACAACATCGTCCGACGCCACCGCGGCGAGATCTCCGTCCACAGCGAGGTGGGGGGAGGGACGACATTCACCGTCGTGTTGCCGGCGGTGGGAGGGGCCCCGTAATGGACCGTGCCAAAATCCTCGTGGTGGACGATGAGGAACCCCTACGCCGGCTCCTCAGCAAGGAGTTCAGCCGGTCCGGACATCTGGTGGAGACCGCCCGGAACGGTGAAGAGGGGCTCGCCCGGTACCGTGAAGAGATCTTCAACGTGGTCCTGCTCGATATCCGGATGCCCGGTCTGGATGGGGTTCAGACGCTGAAGGAGATGAGGAGGGAAACCACCATCCCGGAGATCGTCATCCTGACCGGCCATGGGACCATCGAATCGGCCGTCGAGTGCATCAAGCTAGGGGCATACGACTACCTGACCAAACCCATCAAGCTGACCGAGCTCGAGCTGGTCGTAAACAAGGCCCACGAAAAAAACCGACTTCGCCTTCAGAACATAAGCTTGCGAATCGAGGCGGAACGGTCCACCGGGCATCTCCTGGTCGGCAGGAGCCCGGCGTTCCTGAAAACGATGGAGCTGGTGGAGCGGGTGGCGAACACCATGGAGCCGGTCTTGATCCTGGGGGAGAGCGGGACCGGCAAGGAGATGGTGGCCCGGGCGCTCCACGCCGGCAGTTCCCGGGCCAACCGCCCTTTCGTGGCCGTGAACTGCGGCCGACTGGACGTCCACACGGCGGAGAGCGAGCTGTTTGGCCACACGGCAGGAGCGTTCACCGGCGCGACGAAAAACCGGGTGGGCGCCTTCGAACTGGCAGACGGGGGCACCCTGTTCCTGGACGAAGTCTCGGAGATGCCCCTGGACGTCCAGGTGAAGCTGTTGCGGGTCCTCGAGACCCAAACCTTTCGACGGCTTGGGGGAAACCGGGACATCCGGGTGAGCGTTCGGCTCATGTTCGCTTCGAACCGGAATCTGGAAGAGCGGGTCCGGTCGGGGCGGTTTCGAGAAGACCTCTATTATCGAATCAATCTCTTCGCCGTGAGGCTGCCGCCGTTGCGGGAACGGGTTCCGGACATCGAGCCCCTGACCCATCACTTTCTCCGTTCGATCCCTCCCCGGAAAGGAGGGGAGTGGATGGTCGCCCCGGAGACGCTTCGGGCCATGGAGGCCTACCACTGGCCGGGCAACGTCCGAGAACTAAAGAACGTGGTGCGTCGGGCGTGCATCCTTGCCGAACGCCCCCTGCTCACCCCTGACCTGCTCCCCTTTGGCACGGGTCCGCGGCCCCTGTCCCCCTCCGGACGTCAGGGTCTGTCGCCGCTGTGGGTGGTAGAGCGGGATCACATCCGGACCGTGTTAGAATCGACCAACTGGAACAAGAGCCGCGCAGCGGAGATTCTGGGGGTGGATCGAAAGACCTTGTACGCGAAGATTGAGAAGTACGCGTTGCGAGGTTCTCCTCATCTCTAGTAGAGCCTGCCCAGAGAGGCAGTCTTTGGCACCCCCGGGATATGGGGAGCGGCCGGGTCACGCCCAGCCCCCAGCGAACGAGTGGGGATCATCGCCCCTTGCGGGCGAGAGGTCCGGCTAGAATATCCGGGGCGATTCGACAAGGCAGAATCAGATCTCCGGGAACCGCATCGCGGCCAGGAAGCGGTCCTGGAACCCCGGAGACCCGGCCAGGCCCACGTGCTCCAGCGACCGCACCGCCCGCTTCAAGCGGGAGCGGGCCCGGGCGTCCCGGAGCAGGGCCTCGCACCCGGCCTGGCTGGTGTTCCCGGCGGAGACCACCCGCGAGCCGAGGCCCGGCGGAAGAAGGCCGATCCGCTCCAGGCCCTCGGGCCGCAGGTGACGGCCGAACCCGCCGGCCAGCACCACCCGCCCCAGGGCCTCGGGCCCCATCCCTGCACCGGCCAGCAGGCGGTCCACGGCCGCCCG
>JAADGT010000352.1 GCA_013152215.1 Deltaproteobacteria bacterium | reverse complement strand
CGTTCCAACGGCGTGTCGGCCGGGGCGTTGGTGAGCGTGTACGTGATCTCCTGCGGCGCTCGCACCGAACGCCGCACCACAAGGTGCCAACAGGCCAGGTGGCCGTGAGAGAATCTAACCGGCGGTGGGCAACGGACCTGACGAGCGTGTGGACTGTCCGGGACGGCTGGGTCACGGTGGTGCCGGTGATCGACTGTGGGGATCGCTACGCGTTGGCGTGCGAGGTGATGAAAAGCCGGGAGGCCGCGATGGTGCTCTCTCCGGTAGCCCGATCCCTGGTACGAGAGTTCGCCGAGCCCGGGAACGTGCCTTGGGGGTTGGAACTGCGCACGGATCATGGGAGTCAGTACACGGGCAAGGACTGCGAGGATCTGTGCCGGCATTGGGGGCTGGAGCACACGCTGGCGCCTGTGGGACGGCCCACGGGCAATGCGGTGGCGGAGCGGTTCATCCAGACGCTGAAGGTGGAGCTGATCTGGACGCATGACTGGGAGTCGATCACGGAGCTTCGGGCGGCCATCGCGGCATGGCTGATCGAGTACAACCACGGTCGACCTCACCAGGCGCTCGGATGGGAGACGCCGGTAGAGCGGCGGGCCCGGAATCTTAGGCTGCAAGCCGCAGCATGATCACTCACAAGGGGATTTCCTCCGGCAAAAAGTGTCTTGCTTTATCCGGGACACCACACGTTCACCCACTCTTTCGGGAGGTACAACGGAGCAGTTCTTCGAGGACGTCCGGCAGGGGTACGGTTCGTCGCCGCCTATTCACCCACAATCGCACGGGAGACCCAAAAGGCTCGGGAAGACCGCTTGACCCAGGCCGACGCATGGATCCGGGAACGGCTGGAGGCCTTGGCCCGGCCCTCGGGGCGGGGGCGTCGGCCCACCCCACAGGGAACGTACCATCGGATTCGGGACTATTTCCGGGACAAGGGGTTGCTGAAGTTCTACGACCTCACGCCCTCGGAGACCGACGGCTTCCAAGTGACCAAGAACCGCAGGGCCCTCCTGTGGGAGGCAAAAATCGACGGGGTGCTGCTCGTGGAAACAACAGACATGAATCTCCCGCCAGAAGAGGTCGTCGTCCGGTACAAGGAACTGGCGGAGATCGAGCGAGGGTGGCGGAACCTGAAGAGCACCGTGAAAGTCCGGCCCGTGTACCACTGGACCGAGCGTCGGATCCGGGCCCACATCTTCGTGTGCGTGTTGGCGCTGCAAATGGAGCGCTGGATGCGCAACCGACTCCGGCCGTTGGGGCTATCGGCACCCCGGGCCGTGGCTCTTCTGCAGCGGAACAAGGTGGTGGAACTGGTGGTGGGAGCCACGCCGACGCGCCTACCGACCCGGCCCCCGAGGGAACAAGCCCGGATTCTTAAGGCCCTTAGCCTGCCCCCGATTCCCAAGACCCTGTGAGGAGTGACGAGATGTAGTGTAAAAACCGCGGTCCCGAAAAACTTAACCCACTGAAATCACAGAACTCGTTCACCAGAAAGTGTCAAACTTGCGCGGTCCGTCGCTTCTCATCCCGGGGACACGGTCGGATTTCGCCACGCCTGCTTGCAAAACGCTTGCGCACAGCTCCTCCCCCGGCACGCTACAAAGGAGAGGGCCGCCCCTCTCTCGTGGGGGGGCGGCCCCATCTGTCAGCATCGGGTCGTTCTGTTCGCCTACGCGGACTTCCTCCGGCGCCGGCTGACCCCCGCAAGGCCCACCAGACCGGAGCCGAGGAGGATCATCGTGCCGGGCTCCGGCACCGCTGAGAACGTGGATGACGCATCGGCCCGAAGGATCAACTCCCCGTTCTGGCCTCGCAGAGTTCCCAAAGTGGTGTCAAAGGTACCTACATTGAAAGAATAAGGACTATCACCTACCGCAACAGAAGTCCCAGAGGAAAGGCCATTACCCAAGTAGTTTGTGGTTCCGATGTTCGCAGTGATATCAATATTCGTATTGAAAGTGGTCCCCACCAGCCAGACCCCTGAGGAAGCTGGATCGGTCTCGATCACGCTCGAGTTGTAACCAGTAATCGTTAGAGTCAGGTTGCTATTGCCGCCGGTATTGGATGAGTCAGCAGTATCCGCTAGGAAGTCACCACTCACGGCGTCGATGGTACCCCACAAGAAAGGATTCGCGGCGGGATCGCCGTCCCTGAAGCCAGCGCCTGTTTCTACCACCGAGTCAAAAGTCGAGTCCAAATAATACTGAAACGTGCCGCTAATTCCGACAAAATTTAGTCGGGGCCTACCGAAAAGGTCAAAGTCAAGTATAGCTGTTTCCAGCGCGTCGAACGTCGTGGTGACCTCGTAGTCGGCGGAGCTGGCGCCCTCGGTGTACAAGGTCTTCCCCGACGCGTCGGTCCCTCCAGTGAACCCCTTCAGCCTAGCCTGACCGTGGATATAGAACTGGGCGATGTCGCCGACACCAGCATTCGAAAAAAAATCGTCGAGCGTAGTATCCCCGGTGGTGCTATATGCGAGATTGTTTTCGATCACCAAAGTGCCCGTGTCCTCCCAATCCCAAGAGGTGATACCGGTGATCGACCACGAGCCGGATCCGGTCGGGTCGAACTGGGTTTTTACCTGAACGGCCCCCGCAGGCCCCGCTGTCAGGGCTGCGCCCAAGAGCACGGCCATCCCTGCTCCCCATAAGCTGCGCCATCTCCGTCTCATGTTTCTCCTCCTTTGTCTGGTGCCGCCGCGGATGCCGTCACATCCGAGCAATGGTTGACCCAGGGACCTCCCCCAGGCTTCTTCCCGACGTCTGGCATCTCAACTTGCAACTAGCGTACCAACAGGCGGCTGAGGCGGGGAGCTCGGCGCACCAGGGCTTTGGTGGTCTCAACGAGACAGGTGCGGGTTGTAGAGGGAAAACCTTTTCCACTTATGGGCGGAAAAGGTGTTCCCTGTCCACCAGGGAAATCAAATGTCCTTGCATTCCACCCCGTCCGCCCGGCCGGGGCGAAAGGGCGGACTGCGGAGGCTTATGCCACGAACGCCACGGGAATCTCAACCCCAGAACCCGTGGCGTCGTGGCGAGCGTGGCGTGAGGCCCGAGAAGGTTGTGCGGTGGCGGAGGGTCGGCAGGTCAGTCAGTCCTTGAGGTGGCGGGCGATCACGAGGCGTTGGATCTCGCTCGTGCCCTCGCCGATGGTCAGGAGCTTCTGGTCGCGGTAGAACCGCTCGACGTCGTAGTCCTGCATCAGGCCGTAGCCGCCGTGGATCTGGACCGCGGCGTCCACCACCCGGCCCATGACCTCGGAGCAGTACAGCTTGGCCATGGCCGCGTACTTGCCGAACGGCCGGCCGTTGTCCTTGAGCCAGCAGGCCTTGTACAGCAGGTTTCGGGCCGCCTCGATCTCCATGGCCATGTCGGCCAGCTTGAACTGGATGGCCTGGAAGTCGAAGATCGGCTGGCCGAACTGTCGGCGCTCCTGGGCGTAGCGCAGGGCCAGCTCGAACGCGCCCTGGGCGCCCCCCAGCCCCATGGCGCCGATGGAGAGCCGGCCCCCGTCCAGGGTGGAGAGCATCTGGCGGAACCCGTCGCCCTTCTTCCCCAGGATGGCGTCCTTGGGCAGCCGTACGTCGTCAAAGTACAGCTCGGCCGTGTTGGACGAGCGCCACATCATCTTGCCGTGCATGGCCTTGCGGGTCAGCCCTGGCGCGTCGGCCGGCACCAGGAAGCAGGAGAGCTCGTTTCGGCCGTCGCTCTTCTTGCCCGTGACCGCCTGCACCACGATCACCCCGGTGATGTCGGTGGCCGCGTTGGTGATGAAGATCTTGCTGCCGTTGATGACCCACTCGTTGCCGTCGAGCACGGCCTTGGTGCGGGAGCTGCCCGCGTCCGAGCCGGCCAAGGGCTCAGTGAGCCCGAACCCGGCCAGCATCTCGCCGGTGCACAGCTTGGGGAGCCAGCGTTTTTTCTGCTCCTCGCTCCCGAAGTAGTAGATCGGGCCGATCCCCAGGGAGTTGCCGGCCGCCACGGTGGCCGCCTGCGACCCGTCCACCCGGGCGATCTCCTCCACCGCGATGATGTACGATACGTAGTCCAGCCCGCTGCCCCCGTACTCGGGGCTCACGAAGATGCCGAACAGCCCCATCTCGCCCATCTTCCGGGTGAGCTCGTAGCTGAACTCCTCCTTCGCGTCGAGCTCGCGGGCCACCGGCCGGATCTCCTTCTCGGCGAACTCGCGCACGCTCTGGCGAAGGATGTTCTGCTCTGCAGTCAGATCGAACGACAGTGCCATGGAATAGACTCCTCAATGATTCGGCGCGTCGGCCAGCCCGGACCGAGGGCCCGCGGCCAGGCGCCAACAACCGCCCCTACAGCTTCGAACGGATGTGTTCGCGGTAGGCCTCGATGTCGCGCTGGAGCATCCGGAGCTGGTCGATCCGGTGCTCGATCTCCTCCAGGTGATGATCCAGGAGCTCCAGGAGCCGGGGTAGGACCTTTTCGTTGCTCCGGTGGGTCCGGTACAGCTCCTCCAGCTCCTTCATCTCCTCCAGGCTCAGCCCCAGGAGTTTGAGCCGCTTGATGAACTTGAGCCGCCGGACGTCGTCGTCCGTGTAGATCCGGCGCCCCCCCTCTACCCGGCGCACGCTGTTCAGGAGCCCGATGTCCTCGTAGTAGCGGATGGTGCGGGGCGTGAGCCCCACCCTCCGGGCCAGTTCCCCGATCTTGAGAGGCGGGGGGCCGCCGTTTCGCGCCGGTTGACCCATGCCTCAGTCCCAGGTGCGGGTGTCTTCGATGACCTTTCCGTCGTCGGGCAGCCGGTCCACCCACTCCACCTCGGCCCCGATCCGCAGCACGTCCCGCAGCCGGCCGGCGATCTTCTGGGCCAAGCCCTCGGAGCGCTCCCGGCTCACCACCCGCACGGCCAGGCGGTCGCGGTTGTTCTCGCGGCTCACCACCGCCCGGAACCCCTCCACCTCGGGGAACTCCCGGAACACGGCCTGGAGCTGGCCCGGGTGCACGAACATGCCCTTCACCTTCACGAGCTGGTCCGCCCGGCCCAGCCACCCCTTGAGCTTGGGCGTGGCCCGGCCGCACTCGCACCCACCCGGCTGGAAGGCCGAGAGGTCTCCCGTGCCGAACCGCAGCAGCGGGTAGGCCTTGTGGAACAGGGTGACCACCACCTCGCCGGTCTCCCCCTCGGGCACGGGCTGGCCGGTGGTGGGGTCCACGATCTCCACCACGGCCCGGTTCACCACGTGCATGCCGCCCTTGTGGAAGCACTCGTAGGCGATGCATCCGCAGTCGGCCGTGCCGTAGCCCTGACGAAGGATCAGCCCGAACATCTCCTCCACCGACGAGCGGAGGCTGTCGGGCAGGGGCTCGGCCGTGACGAACGCGACCTCCAGGCCCAGGTCCCGTCGGGGTTCCACGCCCAGCTCCTTGGCCTTCTCGCCGATCTGCAGGAGGAACGAGGCCATGCCCACGAACCCCTTGACCCCGAGGCGCTGCATGATCTCCACCTGGGTCTCCCGCTCCCCCACCCCGGTAGGCACCACGGGGCACCCCAAGCTCCGCAGGGCGTCGTCGAACATCATGCCGGCCGGGGTCATGTGGTAGCTGAAGGTGTTGATGGAAATGTCGCCCGACCGGAACCCGGCAGCGAACAGGGCCTCCTCCCAGCCCCAGCCCTCCCCGGGCCCCTGGGGGTCGTAGATCGGCCCGGGCGACCGGAACACCCGCTGCATCCGCTCCACGGCCATGCCCAGCAGCCCCCCGAACGGCGGCTCGGCCCCCTGGATCTCCACCAGCTTGGCCTTGGGCGTCACGGGGAGCTTGGGCAGGTCGGCCACTCCCTGGATGTCCGAGGGCGACACCCCGGCCTCGTCCATGATCCGCCGCCAGTACGGGGCGTGCTCGTACGCGTGGGCCACGGTCTCCCTGAGCCGGCGCGACAGCGCCTCCTGCTGCGCCTCCCAGCTCTGGGTCTCGAGCTCTTCGTTCAAAAACCCGGTCGTCCGGTCCATGTCTGGATCCCCTCCGGAAATGCGGTTGTCAATCGTCAGTCGTTGGTCGTCAGTCGTTGGTGGTTGGGAAACCCCATCGAAGGCATCGGTGCGCCCGCGCCACGAACGACCAGCGCCCCGCGACGAACGGCCTTCCAGCGTTTTCGCAACCCATCGGCCACAGATTTACACAGATGAACACAGATGGAGGAAAAGCGGAGGTCTCAACCCCACCAGCAGCCGGTTCCGCCGGCTACCTCTCCACGGCAGGGAGCCCTCGTCCCTCCCAAAATCCGTGCAAATCTGTGCCGATCTGTGGCCATCCAGCCTTCCAGCCTCCTAGCTTTCCAGCCTTCCTACGACAGCCACCGTTTCCGGCGCTTGTAGTGCTTGGCGTTCTTGAACGAGCGCTTGTGGCCGCTCTCGCCCACTCCCAGGTAGAACTCCTTCACGTCCTCGTTCTCCCTGAGCTTCTCGCTGGGGCCGTCGAGCACCACCTTGCCGTTCTCCATGATGTACCCGTAGGTGGCCACCTTGAGGGCCAGGTTGGCGTTCTGCTCCACCAAGAGGATGGTGGTCTTCTCCTCCTCGTTGATCTTCTGGATGATGGAGAAGATCTCCTTCACCAGCAGCGGAGCCAACCCGAGGCTCGGCTCGTCCAGCAGCATCAGCTTGGGCCGGGCCATGAGCGCGCGGCCGATCGCGAGCATCTGCTGCTCGCCGCCCGACAGGTACCCGGCCAGCTGGTTGCGCCGCTCCTTGAGCCGCGGGAAGAAGTCGTACACCAGGTCCAAGTCCCGGCGAACCCCGGCCTTGTCCTTGCGGGTGTACGCCCCGCACAGCAGGTTCTCGTGGGTGGTCAGGTCCTCGAACACCCGGCGACCCTCCATGCACTGGAAGATCCCCATCCGCACGATATCCTCGGGGTCCTTCCCGTTGATCTTCTCGCCGTTGAACTCGATGGTGCCCTCGGTGACCTCCCCCTCCTCGCTCCTTAGGAGCCCCGAGATGGCCTTGAGGGTGGTGGACTTGCCGGCCCCGTTGGCCCCCAGCAGGGTGGTGATCTTGCCCTCCTCGCACTCCAGCGAGAGCCCCTTGAGGACCAGGATCACGTCGTTGTAGACGACCTCGATGTTGTTGACCTTCAGCATGGGAGTCTGCTCCGTGAGGCGGGTGTTTCCCCTTCGGCGGGTCGCCGGCACCGGGCCGGCGGCCCCTCGAAAGGGGGGGAGGCCCCAGGGGGCCTCCCCTCCGGGATGCCGGCTTAGAAGCCCAGCCAGTCGGACCGCCGGGGCAGCTCCACGGTGGCCCGGTAGACCATCTTCCCGTCCTGGTACTCGTAGATCTTGGCCGAGAGGTTCGGCCGGTGGTCGTCGGCCGTGTAGGTGATGGGCGCGGTGAGCCCGCCGGTGTCGAAGTCCTTGAGGGTCTCCAGGGCCTTCTTGAGGCCCGGGCCGGTCAGGTCGCCGGCCGCGTCGGCCCGCTTCAGGCCCTCGGCCATGACCATCATCGACACCCAGCCCCGGATGAAGTGGGTCATCTGGTGCTCGCCCTTGGTGACCTCCACGATGGTCTTCATGCCCGGCACGTCGTCGCCGTACACGGCCGCGGCCTGGAGCCCCAGGGCGCCGTTGGCCGCGTCGCCGGCCAGCTTGAACAGGTTCTCGTCGTTGCCCCAGATGTTGATGAGGAACTTGGTCTTGAGGCCCAGCTTCTTGGCGTCCTTCAGGATCACGGCCGCCGAGGGGGTGGTGCCGCCGATCCAGGCGAAGTCGGGCTCGTTCTTCTTAAGGTTCAGCAGCTGGGTGGTGGCCTCGATGGCCCGCAGGCCCACGTTCTCCTCACCCACGATCTCGAAGCCCAGCTCTTCGGCGTACTTCTTCCCGGCCGGGATCGGAGCCTTGCCGTAGGGGTGGTCGGGATAGATGAAGGCGATCTTCGGCTTGCGGCTCTCTTTCCAGTTGTCCTTGAGATACTTGAGGCCGGCCCGAAGCTGGGTGGAGTAGTCGGCCGCGATGAAGAAGTTGTAGGGGGCCTTCTTGGGGTCGGTCAGGTGGGCCGAGTACGAGGCCGAGAAGTAGGGGATCTTGTCCTTGCCCACCATCTTCGTCAGGGCCTCGGTGTCGCCGGTGCCCCACCCCTGGATCGCCAGAACCTTGTCCACGGTCTTGAACTTCTTGTACAGGTTCAGGGCCTCGGGGATCTTGTAGGCGTAGTCGGAGCGAAGCAGCTTCACCTTCTTGCCGTTCACCCCGCCGTGGGAGTTCAGCCAGTCGGCGTAGGCCTGCACGCCGTCGGCGTAGGGCTTGCCCACCGCCGAGGTGGGACCGGTCAGGTCGGCGATGTGGCCGATGACGATGGTGTCGGCGGCCGTGGCGCTCGCGGCGAAACCGACGGCCGCGGCGACCGAAAGGGCACGGATCCAGCGTTTCATGTCCATCCTCCTCTTCCCATGGGTTGGCACAGGGCCACGTTTTTCGAAACCGAAACCGAAAATCCCTCCCTCGACGTGCACCAGCGACGTTCCTTTGGGTTTCCGCTCCCGGTTCACCTCCTTTCCCGATCAGTAGCTGAACGGATACAGCTTCCAGTACGCCTTGATCAGCTTCCACCGGTGGGCCAGCCCGTCCGGCTCGAAGATCAAGAACAGTACCACGATCAGCCCGAAGATGCCCTCCTTCAGGCTCATGATCAGATCGCCCGCGCCCGACCACACGTTGGCCAGCACCGAGGTGCCGTAGCTCAGCAGGTTCGGCACCAGGGTCATGAAGATGGCGCCGTAGATCGAGCCCAGCACGCTGCCCATGCCGCCGATGATGATCATGGCCAGGTAGTTGATCGACTCGGCGATGGTGAAGTGCTCGGGGGTGATGTACTGGGTGTAGGCGCCCCACAGGCTGCCGGCGATGCCCACGATGAACGAGCTGATCGCAAACGACAGCAGCCGGTACTTGAACAGGTGGATCCCCATGATCTCGGCCGACAGGTAGTGGTCGCGCACCGCCACGAAGGCCCGTCCGTCCTTGGACCGGAACAGGTTCGTGGTGTAGATGGTGGTGAGCACCGCCACGGTGATGATCACGTAGTAGATGCTCTGGTCCGTGTCGAAGTAGAACTCCCCCACCTGGGGCGAGGGGAACATCACCCCGTTGGAGCCGCCCGTGATCCCCTCGAGGTGCAGGAACAGGTACTCCAGGATGAACTGGGCGGCCAGGGTGGCGATGGCCAGGTACAGGCCCTTCAAGCGCAGGCTCGGGATACCGAAGATCATGCCCACGGCCGCGGTCACGAGCCCCGCCATGGGCATGGCAAGCCAGAACGGGATCCCCCACTCGTTCATGAAGAACGCGCAGGAGAACGCCCCCACCCCCAGGAACGCCCCCTGCCCCAGAGAGATCTGGCCGGTGAACCCCGTGACGATGTTGATGCCCAGGGCGCCGATCACGGCGATCCCGATCATGTTGGTGAGGCTCACCACGTAGGTCGAGGCGATCAGCGGGAACACGTACAGGAACACCACGAACCCGTACACCCAGAACCGGATGAACCGGGTCTGGAGCACCCGCATGTCGTCCTTGTAGGTCTGTTTGAAATCACCGCAGTGATTCACGCTCATGTCGGTTTCCTGCTTTCAGGCATGGGCGGCCGGGCCGCCGCGTGTGGATCCGTCACCCCGCTGTCCGCAACCCGCCCCTGCTACACCCGCTCGATCTCCTCGGTGCCGAACAGGCCGTAGGGCTTCACCATCAGGATGATCACCAGGAACACGAACGGAGCCACCTCCTTGATCCCCTGGAGCCCGAACCAGGTTTTCAGGAGGCCGTCCGAGAAGTTCTCGAGGACCCCGATGATGATGCCGCCCACGGCCGCGCCCAGGATCGAGTCGAGCCCGCCCAGGATCACGGCCGGGAACACCTTGAGCCCGAAGTGGCCCAGGGAGATGTTGATGCCGTTGATGTTGCCGATGAGGATGCCGCCGATCGACGAGACCACCAGCGAGATGCACCAGGCCAGGGCGAAGATGCGCTTCACGCTGATGCCCATCGAAAGGGCCACCTGGTTCGAGAACGCCGTGGCCCGCATGGCGATCCCGGCCTTGGTGTACTTGAAAAAGAGCCCGAACAGCACCAGCAGCACGATCGACAGCCCGAAGCTCCACAGGTACACCTGGCTGATCGGAATGCCCGCCAGGTTGATCGGCGTGTCCGGAAACAACGGCGGGTCGTAGGTCTTGATCTGGGTGCCCCACACTGCGGTCACCACGGAGCGCAGCACCGACGACAGCCCGATGGTGACCATGATGATCGAGATCACCGGCTCGCCGATCATGGGCCGCAGAACCAACCGCTCCACCAGGAGGGCCAGCACCACCGAGAACACCATGGTGATCAAGAAGGCCCACAGCCACGGGACGTGGTACTGGACCACCATCGAGAAGCAGAAGTAGGCGCCCACCATGAGGAACTCGCCCTGGGCGAAGTTCACCACGCTGGTGGACTTGTAGATGATGGCGAACCCGAGGGCCACCAAGGCGTAGATCGAGCCCAACACGAGCCCGCTGATCAAGAGCTGAACGTAGAATTCCATGATGCCTCCGAAACCGGCGACGGGGTTGCAGGGGTCCTATTCCAGGGTGCGGACGGCCAAGGTGGTCTTGAGCTGAGAGGTCTTGCCGTCCTGGTACCGGATCACCGTGTCGATGTGGATCTCGGGCTGGTCCGCGTAGATCGCCTCGATGATGTCCGCGTACTTCTGGTCGATGAAGCGGCGCCGCACCTTCCGGGTACGGGTCAGCTCGTCGTCGTCGGCGTCGAGCTCCTTGTACAGAAGCACGAACTTGCGGATCCGCTGGTGCTCGGTCAGGCTCTCGTTGACCCTGCGGACCTCGCCCTCGATCAGCCCGTACACCTCGGGCTTGGACGCCAGGTCGGTGTAGGTGGTGTAGTTGATCCGCCGGTCCTCGGCCCACTTGCCCACGATGCCGTAGTCGATGCAGATCATGGCGATGATGTAGTCGCGCTCGTGGCCGATGCACACGGCCTCTTTGATGTACGGGCTGAACTTGAGCTTGTTCTCGATGAACTGGGGGCTGAACCGCTCGCCCCCCTTCAGGGTCATGATGTCCTTCATCCGGTCGATGATGACCAGATGGCCGTCCTCGTCGAAGTACCCCGCGTCTCCCGAGTACAGCCACCCGTCCACGATGGTCTCGCGGGTGGCCTCCTCGTTCTTGTAGTAGCCCATGAACAGGGCGGGGCTCCGGGAAATCACCTCGCCCACGCCCTTGGGGTCGGGGTTGTGGATGCGGATCTCGGTCTCCGGGATGGGCTTGCCGACGGTGTCGAACTTGATGTCGCCGTCGTGGTGGATGCAGGAGATCCCCGAGATCTCGGTCTGGCCGTAGATCTGCTTCAGGTTCACGCCCAGGGCGTGGAAGAACCGGAAGGTGTCGGGCCCAAGGGCCGCACCGCCCGTGGAGGCCGAGCGGATGTTCGAGAACCCCAGCCGGTCCTTCAGGGCCCGAAACATGATGAGGTAGGCCAGCCCGTACTGGACCTTCTGCCAGAAGGTGGGCTCCTTCTTCTGGAACTTGAGGTCGGCCCACATGTACCCGATGGGCAGGCACTTGTGGAACAGGAACCGCTTGAACGGCGAGGCGTCCATGATCTTCACCTGCACCGTGGCGGCCAGATTCTCCCACACGCGCGGCGGGCTGAAGATCACGTGGGGCCCGATCTCCCGGATGTTCTCGGTGGCGGTCTCGGGCTCCTCGGGGAAGTTCACCGTGAACCCGAACAGCAGGGCGCTCGCCACGCACATCATCTGCTCGCCGATCCAGGGCAGGGGCAGAAAGCTGACGAACTCATCCGACTCGTACTTGGGGTCCACCTTGCCCAGGTTCGCGGCCATGCTCAGCATGTTCCGGTGGCTCAGCATGGCCAGCTTGGGGTTGCCCGTGGTGCCCGAGGTGGTGCAGATCTGGGCGCAGGCCTCCGGATCGGTGGCGTCGACCATCTGGTCGAAGATGCCGGGGTTCTTCTTCTCGAACTCCCGGCCCCGCTCCTCCACCTCGGGGAAGTAGATGAGCCGGGAATCGTCGTATTTGCGCATGCCCCGGGGGTCGGTGTAGATGATGTGCTCCACCGTGGGGATCTCGTCGCCCATGTCGAGCACCTTGTCCACCTGCTCCTGGTCCTCGGCGACCACGAACCGGGAGGCGGCGTGGTTGATGATGTACGACACCTCCTTCAGGATCGAGTCCTGGTAGATGCCGATGCCGATCGCCCCGGCGGACTGGGCGGCCAGCTCGGCCCAGAGCCACTCGGGCCGGTTGTCGCCGATGATCGAGATCGTGTCGCCCTTCTTCAGCCCCATGGCCACCAGGCCGAGGCTGAAGTACTTCACGTGCTCGTAGTAGTCCTTCCAGGTGTACGGCTGCCAGATCCCGAACTCCTTCTCCCGCATGGCCACCCGGTCGTCGCCCCACTTGCGGGCGTTGTGGCGAAGGAGCTTGGGAAAGGTGTCGAGGGGAAGGTCGACCATCCGCTGTTCCTCCCTTCCATGTAACTTCCGCTAGGACGCTGGGAGGCTGGGACGTTAGGAGGCTTGAAAACCTCCCGGATTCCCACGCCTTCTAGGAATCACCATGCCTCTTCGCCTCGACCTTACGGTCCGGGGGCATGGGGCCTGCTGGAGAGCCGCGTGCGGCTCCTTAGCTCGCCGCGCAGCGCTTCCACCGCTCGCACCGCGAAATCGTTCGTGTCAACTGCTCTATCATGAAGCCACCCCTGATGCCCCGTGCCTGCGCGGCGAATCTCATGCTCGGCTTCGCGCGCGGCCGGAAGCAGGCCCCGGACCCCGCTGCCGGAGGAGCGTGGGGGCCGGTGCGAGTCCCGTTTCGCGAACAGACGGCCCCCCGGCCTTACCGGCCCAAGAAGGTTTCGTCTTCGGCCCCGAGGTACGCCCGGACCACGTCCGGGTTCTTCTGCACCTCGTCGGGCGTGCCCTCCCCGATCTTCTGGCCGAAATCGAGGACCACGATGCGGTCCGAGATGTCCATGACCACGCCCATGTCGTGCTCAACCAGGATCACCGTGATCCCCCGCTCCTGGTTGATGTCGAGGATGTAGCGCACCATGTCCTCGGTCTCCTCCAGGTTCATGCCGGCCATGGGCTCGTCCAGGAGGATCAGCTTGGGATCGAGGGCCAGGGCCCGGGCCAGCTCCACCCGCTTCTGCAGACCGTAGGCCAGGGTACCCACGATCTTCTTGCGGATGTGCTCGATCTCGAGGAAGTCGATGATGTCCTCCACGAACTTCCGGTGCTCGATCTCCTCGCGCTGGCAAGGGCCCAGGTAGATGCCACCCTTCAGAAACCCTGTCTTCAGGTGGATGTGACGCCCGATCAGTAGGTTGTCGAGCACGGTCATCCCCTTGAACAGCGCAATGTTCTGAAAGGTCCGCGAGATCCCGATCTCGGCGCGGGTGGCCGGGGGCTGGTTCGTGATCTCCCGCCCCTCGAACACGATCCGGCCCCGCTGGGGGTGGTACCGGCCGCTGATGCAGTTGAGCATGCTCGTCTTGCCCGCGCCGTTGGGGCCGATGATCGAGAAGATCTCGCCCTTGTACACCTGGAACCCCACGCCCATCAGGGCGTTGACTCCGCCGAAGCTCAGATGGATGTCGTCCACCTGGAGCTGGATGGGCCGTTCGTCCATGTCGCCTCCTTATCCACCCTACGGTCGGTATCGCGGCCGGAGTGGTATAACACCGTTCGCTTTCTCCGGTCAACCCGATACGCACCTAACGTCAAGTGCGAATGCGGTCCTTTCCGCCGCCACTCTGCCGCCCGCACCGACAACCCGGCGACATTGCAACACAATCTCTCCAGGCACCCCCCCGGCGTTCTCCCCGCCCCCCTCATGCAGGCCGGCCGCAACCATGGGGGCGGGCCCCAGCCACATCCCCCGGCCGCCCCCGACGTACCGCGCAATACACTGTTGACGAGCGGCAAAGGCTCCATGTATACAGCCCCTTCCGGGAGGAGGGTCGGTTGTGTCTACCACCTTACGTGAACTGGCAAACACCGCACCGCGCACGGTGACCCTGGTGGACGTGTCCGCCCGGGACGGGCTCCAGTCGGTGCCGGCCGTGCTCCCGCCGGCCGAGCGGGCGCGGTGGGTGGCCGAGGTGCTCGAAGCCGGGGTGCCCGAGGCCGAGGTGGGGAGCTTCGTGCACCCGCGCCGCGTGCCCCAGATGGCGGGCACGGCCGAGGTGGTGCGGCAGCTCAGTACCCACGCGGAACGGGCGTGGGTGCTGGTTCCCAACCTTCGGGGCCTGGAGGATGCGCTCGCCGCCGGCGCCCGCAACGTGGTGTGCCTCCTCTCGGCCACCCAGGCCCACAGCCGGGCCAACCTGGGCCGGCCGATCGAAGAGGTGCTCCGGGAGCTCGGCCCCATGGTCGAGGCGGCGGCCGGGGCCCGCATGCGTCTGGCGCTCTCCATGGCCTGGGCCGACCCCGTGGAGGGGCCGGTGCCGGAGGATCGGGTGGTGGCGCTGTGCCGGGCCGCCCGGGACCTGGGGTTTTCGGAGCTGACCCTTTGCGACACCTTGGGGGGGGCCTCCCCCGTGGAGGTGGCCGCACGGGTCCGGGCCGTGGCCGAGGTGATGCCCCTGGAGACCCTGGGGGTTCACCTCCACGATCCGGTGGGCACGGCCGGTGCGGCCGCGTTCGCCGCCTGGCTCGCCGGGGTCCGGCGGTTCGACGGATCCCTGGGCGGGCTGGGGGGCTGCCCCGCCCTGGACGAGCCGGAGGGCAACCAGGACCTGGAGGAGCTCGCGGCGCTGTTCCGGACCCTGGGGGTGGACACGGGTGTGGACGGGGACCGCCTGGCCCGAGCGAAGCGGGCGAACCGGGCGCGCCTCGCCCGGGCCAAAGGGCCTGCGTCCAAGTGACCTTGGACTTTCGGCCCGCTGGAAGGCTAGAAGGCTGGGAGGCTAGAAGGCTTAAAAAACCACCTAATTCCAGGCGTTCTAAGCATCACCACGCCTCTTCATATCACGGCCGGGGGGCATAGGTGTCAGGGACCAGAATTCAGCAGACCGGAGACGGGAAAAGACCACGAGCACGCTCCTGCATCCGACGTTGCAACCCGTTCTCTGGATTCTGTCTTCTGGCTCCTGAAACGCAGGTCCCTTGCCCCTCCGATCAGGGGGCGATAGCGCCTAAGTGTTCGTCGGGCTAATAGGCCTCCCAGCCTTCTAGCTTTCTAGCCTCCCAGCTTTCCAGCCTTTCACAAGGAGACCGAGTCATGAGCGAGCCCACCGTTCTCGTCGAAAAGGATGGCAGCCTCTGCCTGCTCACCCTGAACCGGCCGCGGGTGATGAACTCGATCTCGTTCCAGATGCTCCGGGAGCTCAACGAGGCCCTGGACGAGATCCGGTTCGACACCTCGGTGCGGTGCGTGATCATCACCGGCGCCGGGGACCGGGCGTTCTGCGCCGGCGCGGACCTCAAGGAGCGGGCCGGCATGGGCGAGGACCAGGTCCGACGCTACATCCACACGATCCGCGCCACCTTCACCGAGGTGGAGAACCTTCCCATGCCGGTGATCGCCGCGGTGAACGGGGTGGCCCTGGGCGGCGGCACCGAGCTGGCCCTGGCCTCGGACCTGCGGGTGGCCAGCGAGACCGCCACCCTGGGGCTCACCGAGACCAGCCTGGCCATCATCCCGGGCGCCGGGGGGACCCAGCGGCTCCCCCGGATCGTGGGCAAGGCCAAGGCCAAGGAGCTCATCTTCACGGCAAAGCGGATCACCGCGGCCGAGGCCCTGGAGATCGGCCTGGTGAACCGGGTGTGCCAGCCCGATCGGCTCCTGGAGACCGCCCGGGAGTTGGCCGAGGCCATCTGCCGCAACGGCCCCTTGGCCGTCCGGGCGGCCAAGCGGGCCATCGATCGGGGCATGGAGATGGATCTGACCGACGCCCTGGTGTTCGAGAGCACCTGCTACGAGACCCTGATCCCCACCGAGGACCGCCTGGAGGGGCTCAGAGCGTTTCGCGAGAAGAGGAAGCCGGAGTATCGGGGACGGTAATGAAGTAGGCGCGTTACCCCGGAGAGCGGGGCAAGGGTTTCAGGAGACAGACTTCAGCGGCCAGAGGACAGGTGTTCCGAAAAAACGGCCCGCCAATTGCCCGGGGGTAGTCCCTTTCTGTCTACTGTCATCTGAATTCTGGCCCCTGATCTGGCCGCGCCCGGCTCTCCGGCAGGTCCCTTGCCCCTCCGAGCGAGCAGGGAGCGATAGCGCCTGTTTATCCGCCGGGTTAATAATGGACGTTGGGACGCCTCCCAGCTTTCCAGCCTTATCAGCCGACAAAAGGAGGACTTCCATGTGCGACACCATGAGGCTTCACCGGATGGACCTTCCCGACGAGGTGATCATCGGCGAGTGCTGGGCCCGCGACGGGCTGCAGAACGAGCCCCTGATCGTGCCCACCCGAAAGAAGGTGGAGATGATCACGGGCATGGTCGAGGCGGGGTTCAAGAAGATCGAGGCCACCAACTTCGCCCATCCCAAGTACCTGCAGCAGTTTGCCGACGCCGAGGAGGTGCTCCGGCAGATCCCCCGGAAGGAGGGGGTGGACTACCGGGCGATCTGCACCACCCTCAAGGGCGTGGAGCGGGCCGTGAAGAGCAAGGACGAGGGGTACGGGGTCGATGAGATCGCCATGGTGATCTCGGCCAGCGAGGCCCACAACCTGGCCAACGTGAACATGACCCACGACGAGAACAAGAAGCTGCTGGAGCAGATGACCCGACGGGCCATCGACACCGGGCACACCGTGTTCGGGTGGGTGCTCACCAGCTTCGGATGTCCCATCAACGGGGACGTGCCCCTGGACCACGTGGCGAAGATGGGCAAATGGTGGAAGGACATCGGCGCTACCTTCATCGGGTTCGGCGACACCACCGGCGTGGCCAACCCCCGGCAGGTGAGCGAGTTCTACGAGTACATGCTGGCCGAGGGGTTCACCACCGACGAGGTGGTGGTGCACTTCCACGACACCCGGGGATGGGGCGTGGCGTGCTCGCTGGTGGCGCTGACCTTCGGGTTCCGGTACTTCGACACCTCGCTGGGGGCCATCGGCGGCCAGCCCAAGACCGGGGCGGCCGAGTACCACCGGGGGTACGCGGGGAACACCTGCACCGAGGACCTGGTGGGCATGTTCGAGGAGATGGGGGTGCGTACCGGGCTCGACATGGACAAGCTCCTCGAGCTGGGCCGGAAGGCCGAGCAGACCCTGAACCGGCGGCTCCGCAGCAACTTTCTCCAGGCCGGCCCCGTGCCCCATCAGGGCATCGTGTACGACAAGGAGAAAGGGATCCTGGGCGAGAAAAAGTAGACCCAGCCGGGCGGCCGGGGCGAACGACCGGGGTGGACCGGGGGTCCACCCCGGTTTTCCTTTGCGTCTTGGGGGCTTTTTCCTCTATGATCCGCACCCCCTTTCCGATTTCCTTCATCCACCGAAAGGAGGCGTCCATGCGAAGGTCCTGGATCCTGGCGGCAACCCTGGGATTGGCCCTGGCCGCGCCGGCCTGGGCGGCCGACACCATCAAGATCGGGTTCAACATCCCCCTGACCGGCGACATCCCCAAGGTGGGCGAGTCGTCCAAGTACGCGGCCGAGATGCTCCGGGAGGACGTCAACTCCAAGGGCGGCCTGAAGGTGGGGGATAAGACCTACAAGCTCGAGTTCATCTACGAGGACAACGAGTCCAAGGCCGAGTCGGCGGTGACCACGGCCCTGAAGCTGATCGAGCAGGACGAGGTGCTGGCCATCGTGGGGCCCAACTCCTCCAAGCAGGCCGTGCCCGCCGGCCAGGTGTGCGACGACAACGAGACCCCGATGATCTCGCCGTGGTCCACCAACCCCGACACCACAAAGGACCGGCCGTGGGTGTTCCGGGCCGCGTTCCTCGACCCGTTCCAGGGGCCGGTGGCCGTGGACTTCGCCACCAAGACCTTCCAGGCCAAAACCGCCGCCGTGATTTACGACCTCTCGAACGACTACTCCAAGGGCCTGGCCGAGATCTTCAAGGCCGACTTCGAGAAGAAGCACGGGGCCGGCTCGGTGGTGGCGTTCGAGAGCCACGGCACCAAGGACCAGGACTTCAGCGCCCAGCTCACCAAGATCATCGCAGCTAAGCCGGACTTCATCTTCGTGCCCGACAACTACAACCAGGTGGCCCTGATCGTGAAGCAGGCCCACAACCTGGGCTGGACCGGACCGTTCATGGGGTCGGACGCCTGGGGCTCGGCCGAGCTGATGGAGCTGTGCGGCGACGACTGCAAGGGGCACTACTTCTCCACCCACTACGCCGCGGCCGGGGCCACCGGGGCCACCAAGGAGTTCATCGAGCGCTACAAAGCCAAGTACGGCTACACCCCCGACGACGTGGCCGCCCTGACCTGGGACGCCACCCGGATCGTCCTCCAGGCCATCCAGGACACCGGCGGGCTCACCGGCGACCTGGACAAGGACCGCAAGGCCATCCGGGACGCCATGGCCAGCATCAAGGAGTTCGACGGCATCACCGGCAAGATGCGGTTCGACGAGCAGGGCGACCCGATCAAGTGCGCCGTGGTCGTGAAGATCAACGACCAGGGCGAGTTCGTGTTCACCGAGTCGGTGTGCCCGTAGCCCCGTTGTGAGCCCCCCGGGGGCGGCGGCCCGCCGCCCCCGGTTTGCTTCCTCTCCGAGCGAGGCGGACCGTGCTCTCCACCATCGTGCAGAACCTCCTGAACGCCCTGCAGTGGGGCAGCTTCTACGCCCTGATCGCCCTGGGGTACTCCCTGGTGTACGGGGTGCTCCTGCTCATCAACTTCGCCCACGGCGACGTGTTCATGGTGGGCGCGTACATCGGGTTCTTCGTGGCCACCTTCCTGCTGACCCAAGCGGCAGGACTGCCCGGCTGGGTGGTGCTGGCCGTGACCATCCCGGCCACCATGGCGCTGACCGCGGTGGTGGGGGTGACCCTGGAACGGGTGGCGTACCGCCCCCTGCGTCGCAAGGGCGCGAACCGGCTGTACGTGGTGATCACCGCCCTCATGGCCGGCCTGATCCTGGAGCACGGCAACCTGGCCCTGCTGGGCGCCAGCCGCAAGAAGTTCCCCGAGCTCATCAACGAGGTGGTGTACACCGTGGGGGGGGTCAGCTTCACCAACCTCAAGATCGCCGTGATCCTGGCGGCGTTCGCCGTGTTCGTGCTGCTGCACTTCATCGTGACCCGCACCAAGATCGGCATGGCCATGCGAGCCATCTCCTACGACAAGTTCGCCGTGCCCCTGATGGGCATACCCATCGACACCGTGATCGTGTTCACTTTCATCCTCGGCTCGTCCATGGCCGGATTGGCCGGGGTGCTGTTCGCCATGTCCTACCCCGTGCTCGAGCCCTACATGGGAGCCCTGATCGGGTGGAAGGCGTTCATCGCCGCCGTGGTGGGCGGCATCGGCGACATCCGAGGGGCGTTCGTGGGGGGGTTTTTGCTGGGGGCCGTGGAGATCCTGGTGGTGGCGTTCTTCCCGAGCACGTTCCGGGACCTGATCGCGTTCACCGTGCTCCTGGTGATCCTCTCGTTCAAGCCCACCGGGCTGTTCGGGGTGGCGAAGACGACGAAGATTTAGGCGGGAAGGCTAGAAAGCTGGGAGGCTTGAAGGTCCCAACGATTCACGATTTACGATTTACGGCCTTCCCGATTCACGGCAGTTCCCAACGACCGGCGACCGCAGACTGACGACCGAAGACCGACTTTAGGGAACCATGAGCTCACAACCCACTAGCGTTGCGGTGCGGCCCGACGGGACGGCCGCACGACCCACCGCGTTCCAGCGTTGGAGCGTGCCGGCCCTCACGCTCGCCGGCCTGGCCGTGCTCCTCTGGGTCGGCCAGAGCGGGGCCCTGACCAAGTACACCCAGACCGTGATCATGTTCATGGCGGTCAACGTGATCGTGTCGGCCAGCCTGAACCTGGTGAACGGGTACATGGGCGAGTTCTCCTGCGGCCACGGCGGGTTCATGGCGGTGGGCGCCTATGTGTCGTCCGTGCTGGGGGTGCTCCTGTTCGCCAAAGACCGGGTGTTCGGCCCTCCCCTTCTGCCCCCGGAGTGGGCCCTGGTGGGGTTTCCGCTGATCGTGCTGGTGGGAGGCCTGGCCGCGGCCCTGGCGGGGCTGCTGGTGGCGATCCCCTCGTTTCGCACCCGGGGGGACTACCTGGCCATCATCACCATCGCGGCCAACTACATCGTGATCAGCGCGGTGGAGAACCTGGACGTGATCGGCGGGTCCCGGGGGTTCATGGGCATGAAGCGGGTCGTCAAGGCCATGGGCCGGGCCTGGGACCTGCCCTGGATGCTCCTGTGGTCGTTCGGGTTCGCCGTGTTCACCCTGTGGATCCTGCGCCGGTTCGTGTACTCCACCTACGGTAAGGGCGTGATGGCCATCTGCCAGGACGAGGTGGCGGCCGAGATCATGAGCGTGAACACGAACCGCATGAAGGTGGCTGCGTTCATGCTCAGCTCGGGCCTCGCGGGCGTGGCCGGGGGCCTGTTCGCCCACATCGTGGGGTACGTGAACCCCGGATCGTTCGGCATCCTCAAGTCCACCGAGGCCCTGGTCATGGTGTACCTGGGGGGCATGGGCAGCCTGTCGGGCTCGGTGCTCTCCGCCGTGCTGTTCACCCTGCTCCTGGAGGCCCTGCGGCCGCTCCAAATCATCAAATGGATCGTGGTGCCGCTCCTCCTGATCCTCCTGATGCAGTTCCGGCCCGAAGGCATCCTGGGCAACCGGGAACTGGCGGACGTGTTCCCAGGCCTCCGGCGGTTCTTCCGGTTCAAGTGAGGGGCGCCATGGCCGTACTGGAGATCCGGGACCTGACCCATTACTTCGGGGGCCTGTGCGCCCTGTCCCACCTGAACATCACCCTGGAGCCGGGCACCCTCACCGGCCTCATCGGCCCCAACGGCGCCGGCAAGACCACGGTGTTCAACCTGGTGAGCGGATTCTACCGACCCAGCCGGGGCGAGATCCGGTTCGCAGGCCGCAACATCGCGGGCCTGAAGCCCCACCAGGTCACGGCCCTGGGCGTGGCGCGCACCTTCCAGAACATCCGGCTGTGGAAGGACCTCACCGTGCTCGACAACATCCGAATCGCTCAGCACCACCGCCTGGGCTACGGGTTTGCGGACGCGGTGCTGCGCACCCGCCGGTTCCGGCGCAGGGAGGCCGAGATCGACGCCTACGCCCGGGAGCTGCTGGAGGTGCTGGAGCTCGACCACGTGGCCGGCGAGCTGCCCAAGAACCTGCCCTACGGCCTTCAGCGCAAGGTGGAGCTGGCCCGGGCCCTGTCGGTGGAGCCCAAGCTGCTGCTGCTGGACGAGCCGGCGGCCGGGCTCAACACGGCCGATGTGGAGGAGCTGATCCGGCACATCCGGTGGATCCGGGACCGGTTCGACGTGACCATCTGGATGATCGAGCACCACATGGACGTGGTCATGGAGCTGTGCTCCCACATCACCGTGATCGACTTCGGCGAGACCATCGCCTCGGGCACCCCGGAGGAGATCCGCACGAACCCGGCCGTGATCCAGGCCTATCTGGGAGACGACGAGATCTGATGCTTCTCGAGATCGAAAACCTGGTGGTCCGCTACGGCAGCATCGAGGCCCTCCACGGCGTCAGCTTCACCGTGGACGAGGGCGAGGTGGTCACCCTGATCGGGGCCAACGGCGCGGGCAAGACCACGACCCTCCTGAGCATCTGCCGGCTGCCCCCGCCCGAGGCTCCCCGGGTGGCCGAGGGCGACATCCGGTTCGCGGGCCGGAGCATCCTGGCCGTGGAACCCCACGACGTGGTCCGGGCGCTCAAGATGGCCCTGGTTCCCGAAGGTCGGCGCATCTTCGGGAACCTGACGGTGGAGGAGAACCTGGAGCTGGCCACCTATGCCCGCCGTGGCGACCCGGGCGTGGTCAAGGACCTGGAGCGCGTGTTCCAGCTGTTCCCCCGGCTCAGGGAGCGGCGCCGACAGCGCAGCGAGTCGTTGAGCGGGGGCGAGCAGCAGATGCTGGCCGTGGGACGGGCCCTCATGACGGGATGCCGGGTTCTGCTGCTGGACGAGCCCTCCATGGGGCTGGCCCCGGTGCTCAAGTACGAGATGTTCCGGGCGCTGAAACGGCTGAACCAGGAGGGGGTCACCATCCTCCTGGTGGAGCAGAACGCGGCCCTCGCGCTCAAGTTCGCCCACCGGGGCTATGTGCTCGACACCGGCCGCATCGTGGCCGAGGGCCCCACCGACCACCTCCTGTCCAACGAGGAGGTGAAGCGGGCGTATCTGGGAGGGTAGCGCGACACCTCGGAGGGCGGGGCAAGGGACCTGCCTCCTAGCCTTCTAGCCTCCCAGCCAGATTCACGGAGGGAACCCGATGAACGTCCTCGGTCTGAGTGCCAGTTGCCGCCAGTGGGGCAACACCGACATCCTCGTGCACACCGCCCTGCGGGGCGCGGACGAAGAGGGGGCCGAGACCCGGTTCCTGCGGATCCCCGATCTGGGGCTCGGGCCCTGCGTCGGGTGCATGGCCTGCGTGTTCAAGGACCGGGACTGCGTGCAGAAGGACCGGCTCCCCGAGTTCCTCGAGGCCATGCGGTGGGCCGACGCGGTGGTGCTGGGCTCGCCCTGCTACGTGCTCGGCGCCACGGCCCAGGTCAAGAACCTCCACGATCGGATGATCCGGTTCGGGATCCGCCGGGAGTTCGTCGGGAAACCGGGGCTCGCCCTGGTGGCCGCCGGCGTGCCGGGCTGGGAGCCCCTGGCCCTGTCCCAGGTGAGCCTGTTCTTCCTGTTCCTGGGCATGCCGGTGGTGGACCAGTTCATCGGCCACGCCCAAGGCCCCGGCGAGATCTTCGACGACCCGGTGGCCTGCGACCGGGCCCTGGAGGCCGGCCGGGCCCTGGGCCGGGGCGAGACCGCCTACCGGGGCGACCCGGGCGCCTGCCCGGTGTGTCACATGGATCTGGTGACCACCCGGCCCGACGGCGCGGCCCACTGCCTGCTGTGCGACCTGCCGGGCACGTGGGAGGACCGCGACGGCGGCCGGCGGTTCGTGCCGGCTCCGGGGGCCGAGCCCCGTTGGAGCCCGGGGAGCATGCGGCACCACTTCGAGGAGCGGATCCTGCCCTCGGGCCCCCGGTTCAAGGCCCGGATCCGGGAGATCCGCGAGCGCATCGGGCAGTTCCGCGCGGGAGGCCAGCCGTGGAAGAGCGTCTGAGCGAGGCCGCGAGGCTCATGGCCGTGCGCCGGCGGGTGGCGGTGCTCACCGGCGCGGGCATCAGCGTGGAGAGCGGGATCCCGGACTTCCGCAGCCGCGGCGGCCTGTGGGACCGCTTCGACCCGGCCGAGTACGCCACCATCCAGGCGTTCCGGGCCGACCCGGCCAAGGTCTGGAAGATGCTGGCCGAGATGGAAGCCGTGCTCGACGCGGCCCGTCCCAACCCGGCCCACGAGGCCCTGGCCCGGCTGGAGCGGAGCGGGGTGGTCACGGGGGTGATCACCCAGAACATCGACGGCCTGCACCAGGCCGCCGGCAGCCGGAAGGTGGTCGAGTTCCACGGCAGCCACCGGACGCTCTCGTGTCTGGCGTGCGGGGTGCGCGTCTCCCGGGACGAGGCCCGGCAACGCGGGCAACCGCCGGTCTGCGAGTGCGGGGCCCTGCTCAAGCCCGACGTGGTGTTCTTCGGGGAGCCGATCCCCGAGCACGCCCTGCGCGAAGCGTACCGGATGGCCGCTTCGTGCCGGGTGATGCTGGTGGTCGGCACCTCGGCCGAGGTGGCCCCGGCCAACCAGATGCCCTGGGTGGCCAAGCAGGCCGGCGCGGCCGTGATCGAGGTGAACCTGGCCCCCACCCACCTGACCGAGTCCCTGACCGACGTGTTCCTCGAGGGAAGGGCGGGCCGCGTGCTCCAGGACCTGGCCGACCAGGCCCTGGCCTTAATTGGAGACTAGAGTGGAGCTCGCGGCTTGGAAGAATCGTCAGGCCCTGCGGGGCTCGGCAACGGGGAAGGGTAACGTTCAGTGATCCTGGGGCCTTGGCGGCGGCGGGGGCGTGGGGTCTGCTTCCGGCCGCGCGCGAAGCCGGGCATGAGATTCGCCGCGCAGGCACGGGACACGGGCGGGGGGTTCATGACAGTTTGGTGGGGCCTGAACGAATTCACGGTGCGAGCGCTGGAGGCGCTGCGCGGCGAGCCAAGGAGCCGCACGCGGCTCTCCAGCAGACCCCACGCCCACCGAGATTTGGCGCGGTTCGAGAGCCGCCCGGCGGACCGAAGGCCCTCTGGCCTTCCAGCCTTCTAGCTTTCCCACGGCGCTCCCGTTACACAGGAGGAAAGGACCATGCGGACGCTGACCAAGACCATCGCGCTCATCGCGGCGGCAGCGGTGCTCCTGCCGGCTGGCGCCGGCGCGGGCACCTTCCGGTTCGGCCTGCTCCTGGTGGGCCCGTACAACGACCGGGGCTGGAGCCAGGCCCACTACGAGGCCGGCCGCCGGATCGAGAAGGAGATCCCGGGCACCGAGATGATCTACATCGACAAGGTGAACCCGGCGGATCGCCCCGGCGTCACCATCCCCCAGCTCGTGGACGACATGGTGGAGAAGGGATGCCGCCTGATCATCGCCAACTCCGACGACATGAAGGACGGCATCGTGGAGGCGGCCCTGGAGCACCCGGACGTGTACTTCGTGCACGTCTCGGGCGACCACGTGCTGGCGGGCAACGCGCCCAAGAACCTGAGCAACCTCATGGGCAGGATGGAATACGCCAAGATGATGGCGGGGTTCGTGGCCGCCCTCACCACCCGCACGGGCAAGATCGGCTACCTCGGCCCCCTCGTGAACGACGAGACCCGCCGGCTGGCCGTGTCCTCCTACCTGGGGGCCCGCTACGCCTGGGAGCACGTGCGCAAGCGTCCCGCCTCGGAGCTGAAGTTCCGGGTGAACTGGATCGGGTTCTGGTTCAACATCCCGGGTGTGACCGCCGACCCCACCCAGGTGGCCCAGAACTTCTTCAACTCGGGCTACGACGTGCTCGTGTCGGGCATCGACACCACCGAGGCCGTGGTGGTCGCCCAGCAGAAGCGCAAGGAGGGCAAGGAGGTCTGGGCGGTCCCTTACGACTACGCCGGGGCGTGCGAGGGCGCGGGTGACGTGTGCCTGGGGGTGCCCTACTTCAACTGGTTCCCGGGGTACAAGATGCTGATCCAGGCGGCCATGGCCGGCAAGTGGAAGTCCCAGTGGCTGTGGCTGGGGCCCGACTGGAAGGACATCAACGACCACCAGACCAGCTCGGTGGGGTTCCTACCGGGCCCGGCCCTTCCGGCCGAAGTGCGCCCCCAGCTCGATGCGTTCGTCCGGGACCTGGGGAGCGGAAAGCTCAACCTGTTCCAGGGACCGCTCAACTACCAGGACGGCTCCACGTTCCTGGCCGCGGGCCAGACCGCCACGGACCAACAGATCTGGTACATGAAGCAGCTCCTCCAGGGCATGGAGGGCCAGAGCAGCGCCAAGTAGCGAGAGACTGGAGACTAGAGGCTGGATCTTGGGAGACTCGGCCCGGTGGCCGAAGGCTTTCGCCTCCCGGCCTCCCAGCTTTCCAGCCTTCTAGCTTTCTAGCCTTCCAGCCACAAAACATGCACATCGTTCTGGACGACATCCACAAGCGGTACGGCAGGGTGCACGCCAACCGGGGCGTGAGCCTCGAGGTGCGCGCCGGCACCATCCACGGGGTGCTGGGGGAGAACGGCGCGGGCAAGAGCACCCTGATGCGGATCCTGGCGGGGTACACCCGTCCGACCTCGGGCCGGATCCTGCTGGACGGCGACGAGGTTCGGTGGCGCACCCCGGCCGAGGCCGTGGCCCGGGGCGTGGGCATGCTGTACCAGGACCCCATGGACTTCCTGGCCATGACCGCCCTGGAGAACTACGCCCTGGGCCGGCCGTGGGTGCCCGCACGGGAACTCCGTAGGGACCTGGAGGCCCGGGCCGCCGAGCTCGGCTTTGCCGTGCACCCCGAGATGCCGCTGGAGCGGCTGACCGTGGGCGAACGCCAGCAGCTGGAGCTGCTGCGGCTGCTCAGCCTGGGCGTTGGGGTGCTGATCCTGGACGAGCCTACCACCGGCATCTCGGGGGTTCAGCGCGAGATTCTGTTCGCGGCGCTCCGGCGCCTGGCGGAGCAGGGCCGCAGCGTGCTGCTGGTGTCGCACAAGCTCGAGGACGTGGAGGCCCTGTGTGACGAGGTCACGGTGCTCCGACAGGGCGCCGTGGCTGGCCGGGCCGAGCGGCCGTTCCGGACCCGGGAGCTGTTGGAGATGATGTTCGGCCAGCCGCCGGCCGTGCCCCGGAGGGTGGCCGGGGCACCGGGGGAACCCGTCCTGGTGTTTCGCGACGCATGGGCCACCGGCGGTCGCGCCGGCCTCCGGGGCTGCTCGACCACGATCCGGGAGGGCGAGGTGGTGGGCCTCGCCGGGGTGGAGGGCGCCGGGCAGAACGCGTTCCTGCGCCTGGCCGCAGGCCTGAACCGGCCGTACCGGGGCGGAGTAGAGGTGTGCGGGGCGCCGGCGGAAGGGTACCGCAGGCTCCGGCAGCGGGGCGTGGCGTTCCTGCCGTCGGGCCGGCTCGAGGAGGGGCTCGTCGCCGGCCTGAGTGTGCTCGACCACTTCGCCCTCGGCCGGACCCGCATTCCCTTCTTGGCCCCCTGGCGGGGCGCAGCGGAACGGGCCGAGGGTGCCATCCGCCGGTACCGGATCCGGGGGGAGCCGGGCACACCCGTGGAGGCACTGTCCGGCGGGAATCAGCAGCGGGTGCTGCTGGCCCTCCTGCCCGAGCGGCCCAGGCTGCTCCTGCTGGAGAGCCCCACCCGGGGCCTGGACCTGGAGTCGGCCCACTGGGTGTGGGAGCAGCTCCTGGCTCACAAGGCTCGGGGGACCACGATCGTGTTCAGCTCGCCCGAACTCGACGAGATCCTCATGGTGGCCGAGCGCGTGCTGGTGTTCCACGACGGAGCGCTGGTAGCGGACGTGAAGGCGGCCGAGACCTCGGTGGCCGAGCTCGGAAGCGCCATCGCCGGGAAGACCCCGCCTGCCCCCGCCCGGACGCCCTCACCCGAAGCGGTGGTGGAGGCGCCGTGAGGTCCCGCTCGTTCGAGACCCTGGTGGCCGCCGGGCTCGTCCTGATCTTCACCACGGCGGTTCTCCTGCTCACCGGCGCCCCGCCCCTGGAGGCGTTCTCCCTGCTCGTCCGCGGATCCTTCGGGTCGGTGTCGAAGCTCGCCCGGGTCCTCACCGTGTGGGTGCCGCTGACCCTGTGCGCCTGCGGGCTCATCTACACGTTCCGGATCGGCCTGTGGAACATCGGGGTGGAAGGCCAGGTGATCCTGGGGGCGGTGGGCACCACCTGGGCCCTGCGTGCCGGAGCGGGCCACCTCCCGCCGGGTGTGCTCCTGGCCCTGGCCATGGCCACCGGCGTGCTGCTGGGAGCCGGGTGGTCCCTGGCGGCCGGGGTGCTGCGGACCCGCGGCGGGGTCAACGAGATCTTCGCCGGGCTGGGGCTGAACTTCGTGGCCCAGGGCGTCGTGCTGTGGCTCATCTTCGGCCCTTGGAAGCGACCCGGGGTAGCCTCCATGAGCGGCACCGTGCCGTTCCCGCCCGAGCTGTGGCTGCCCAACTTCTCCTGGGGCCGGCTGTCCCCTGTGGCCCTGGGCTGTGCGGTCGGCGCCCTCGTCCTCACGGCTTGGCTCCTGGGCCGCACCCGGGTGGGGCTGTTCCTCAGGGCCGTGGGGGGCAATCCCCGGGCCGCCCATCTGCTGGGGCTCCCGCCCGAGCGGTACCTGCTGCTAGCCATGGTCATGGCCGGGGGCATGGCGGGGCTGGCCGGAGGAATCCAGGTGACGGCGGTCTACCACCGGCTGATCCCCGCCATCTCCAGCAACTACGGCTACCTGGCCCTCCTGGTGACCATGCTGGCCGGGTTCCGGTTGGGGCCGGTGGCGCCCATTGCCCTGTTTTTCGCCGGCTTGAACGTGGGCAGCGTCCAGCTGCCCATGGCCCTGCAGCTGGACTCGTCCCTGAGCGGCGTGATCCAGGGGGCCTCGGTGCTGGCGGTGCTGCTCGCCCACGGATGGGGCGTCCATCGGGCACGGAGGCAGGCATGAACGAGTTCTCCCTCGTGCTCCTGGCCGCCAGCGTGGTGGCCACGGCCGCTCCGATCCTGCTCGCCTCCCTGGGGGAGACCCTCACCGAGCGGGCCGGGCTGATCAACCTCTCCCTGGACGGCACGATCCTCTTGGCGGCCATGGCCGCTTTTGCGGTGGCCCACGATACGGGGAGCGTGGGGCTGGGGTTTGCCGCGGCCGCGGCCGTGGGCGGGGCCGTGGCGGCCCTGGTGGGGTTTGCCGGCGTGATCCTGGGCGTGTCCCAGGTGGCCGTGGGGTTCGTTCTCACCCTGATGTGCCGGGACCTTGCCTACTTCCTAGGCAACCCCTACTCCCGGATCCAGGGGCCCCAGGTGCCGCCGTTGCCGGTGCCGGGCCTGGCGGAGCTGCCGGTGCTGGGACCGCTCCTGTTCCGCCACAACGCCGTGGTGTACCTGAGCCTGCTCCTGGTCCCGGCCCTGTGGTGGGTCCTGTACCGCACGAAGTGGGGGCTGGAGGTCCGGGCGGTGGGCGAGCATCCCGAGGCGGCCTACGCCCGGGGCATCGCGCCACGGCAGGTGCAGATGGTGTGCGCGGTGGTCGGGGGAGCCCTCGTGGGTCTGGCGGGCGCAGCCTACTCCTTGGCCCTGAAACCGGGGTGGGGCCGACCCCAGGGAGCCGAGGGCATCGGATGGATCGCCCTGGCCCTGGTGATCTTCGGAGGCTGGCACCCCGTGAAGGTGGCCCTGGGAGCCGTGCTGTTCGCCCTTCTTCAGGTGGCAGGCATCCCCCTCCAGGAGGCGTTCCCGTCGGTGCCGGCCCAGGTGTTCCAGGTGGCCCCGTTCCCCTTGATGATCTTCACCCTGCTGTTCATGGGACTGAGCCAACGGGAGTCGGTGGAGCGGTGGGCCGAGGGCCGGCCGTGGGCCAAGCGCCTGGTTGGGGCATTCCGCGGCGCCGCTCCCCGAGCCCTGGGCCGCCCCATGAAAGGGGGTTAGGGGCAGGAGGAGCACGATCAAGTTGTGGGGTCAAGTCCGCAACAAGACCGGCCGATCGGTTTCCTTGCGGGAGGCGATGATTCCATGCGCGTCGACCCCACGGCACCGAGACCGGTAAGATATGGCTCCCAGCCGGCCCGCCCCGGCGCCGATCTCAAGACCGCCGCGGTGATCGCCGAGCTCCAGCGGCGGGACCGGGAGGTGCGGGCCCACGAGGCGGCCCACGCCGCCGCCGGGGGCGGCCTGGTGCGAGGGGGCCCCTCGTTCCGGTACGTGCGCGGCCCCGACGGCAGACCCTATGCCGTGGCCGGTGAGGTGCAGATCGACACCTCCCCCGCCCGGGACCCCGAGACCACGATCGCAAAGATGGAAACGGTGCGCCGCGCGGCCTTGGCCCCGGCCCGTCCTTCGTCCCAGGACCTGGCCGTGGCCGCCCGGGCGGCGCAGGAGGAGGCGCGGGCCCGGGTCGAACTGCTGCAGCACCCGGGGGACGGCCGAGCCGGAGCCCGGATCGATGTGACGGCGTAAGGCCCCCTCCGTCTCCCCCAGGTCCCCCTCCAGGCCCTACCGCTTCTCCACCCGCACCACCCGCACCTCCCCCAGGCGGTTCCATCGGGGATCTGCCGGATCCAGGTCGCCCACCAGGACCCACACCCCTCGGCTTGGGTCCAGGTGAGTTCGGGCCGCTCTCCGGGCGGCGCCCACGGTCACGGCCGCCACGGTCTCGGGGTACCGATCCCCCAGGTCCAAAGGCAGGCCGTCCAGCAGGTTCCCCATGCGGTCCCGCACCAGGTTGGCCGGATCGTCGTACCGGAACACGTACCGGGTCACCAGGCTGCGACGCGCCTCGGCCACCTCGGCCGGGCTCAGGGTATCGGCCAGGCGCCGCACCTCGGCCGCCATCAGGTCCACCACCTGGCCCACGGTCTCGGTCTTGGTCAGGCCGTAGGCGCCCAGCACCCCGAAGGCCGGCAGGGCCTGGTAGAAGCTGCCCACGCTGTAGGCCAGCCCCCGGTTGGACCGGATCTCCCGCACCAGCCGGGATCCGAACCCCCCGGCTCCGAGCAGGTGGTCGCACACCTCCATGGGCCCGAAGTCCGGGGCGGTCCGTTCCGGCCCGAGCCGGGCCCACACGACGGTGGCCTGGGGCAGGGGCCGGGGGACCACCACCGCGACGGGGGCAGGCTCCTCGGGCGGGGGAAGCCGGGGGAATGCGCCGCCGTCCCGGGGCAAGCTGCCGAGCAGCTCGGCCAGCCGGCGGCCCAACCGGTCGGGGTCGAAGTCCCCCACCGCGCCCACGGTCCAGGCGCCGGCGCGCACGAGGCGCCGGTGCAGGGCCATCACGTCCTCCCGGGAGATCCGCGCCACCGACCCCTCCGTGGGGGTCTGGCCGCGGGGATGGCCCCGGAACAGCGCCCGCCGCATCTCCCGGAACGCCAGGCTCTGGGGGTCGTCCTCCTCCCGCCGGAGGCCCTCGGCCACCTGGACCTTGGCCCAGTCCACCCGGTTGGGCCGGAACGCCGGGTCCCATAGGAGCCGGGCCAAAAGATCCAGGCCTCGATCCAGGTCGTCGGGCAGCACGGTCAGGGAGATCCAGCCCTTGTCGCGGCCCAACCGGAGATCGAGCTCCATGCCCCGGCTCTCCAGGGCCTGGTCGAAGGCCTCCGGGGAGAGGTCCCCGGCCCCGCCGGTGCGCCAGGCCAGGCTCGCCACCCGGGCCAGGCCGACCTTGTCGGGGGGGTCGTACACCTCACCGGCCCGCACGGCCAGGTACAGGCGCACCAAGGGCACGTCGTGGTCCTCCACCCAGAACCATGTCGGCCCCTGGCCCAGCGAGCCCTGGCCCACCCGGATCTCGGGCAGGCGGGGCGAGGGGAACTCGGCAGTGCGGGGATCGAGGGGCCGCCGGCCGGCACAGGCCGCGAGCCCGAGCGCGGCGAGGAAAAGGACGGCTTTCCGGAAACACCCCTTCGTGCTCATCGGTCCTCCTCCGGGCGGGGCCGCAGCACCACCACGGTGCGGTTCTGGGGAGTCAGGTACCGGCGGGCCACCGCGGCCACCTCGTCAGGGGTGATGGTCCGAAGCACCCGGGGGTGCTCCTCGATGTAGCGCCAGTCGCCGGTCAGGGCCTGGAAGTAGGCCAGCCGCCTAGCCAGCCCGGAGTTGGACAGCAGGCTGCGCACCCGCGAGGCCTCGAGCCGGCGAAGCACCCGTTCCAGCTCCTCCCGGGTGGGTGGCTCGCGGCCCAACCGGTCCAGCTCGGCCAGGAGCGCCCGCTCGGCCTCGCCCACGTCCACCCCCTGCAGCGGGGTCAGGAACACCGCGAACAGATTGGGGTACCGGGCGCCCGGCAGCCCGTTGGCCGCGCTCACCGAGGCGGCCACCCGGCGCCGGTCCACCAGCTCGCGCACCAGCCGGGAGCTTCGCCCATCGGTGAGCACGGCCTCGATCACGTCGAACACGTAGTCGTCCCGGTGGGGGAGGGTGGGCTTGTGGAACGCCACCACCAGGCGGGGCTCGGCGTCGAACCACACCTCGGCCCGTCGGGGCCCCTGCTGCGGGGGCTCCCGGGTGATCGGCCGGCGCGACACCCCTCGGGCCGGCAGGTCGCCGAAGTACCGCTCCACCAGCCGGAAGAACGCGGGCGGGTCCACGTCGCCCACGGCCACGATCACGGCGTTGTCGGGCCCGTAGTAGTCCCGGAAGAACCGCCGGGTGGCTTCCAGGTCCAGGGTCTCCAGGTCGGCCGGCCAGCCGATCACGGGGTCCCGGTAGGGGTGGGCCCGGAACGCCGTGGACAGCAGGGTCTCGTAGAGCCGGCCGTCCGGGTCCGACCCGTAGCGCTGGCGCCGCTCCTCCACCACCACGTCGCGCTCCACGTAGTACTCCCGCAACACGGGGTCGCGCATCCGCTCCGACTCGATCCGGGCCCACAGCTCCAACCGGTTCGACGGCAGGCTCACGATGTAGCTGGTGAGGTCCGAGCTGGTGAACGCGTTGAACCCCACGGCCCCGTTGCGGGTGTAGATGGCGTCGATCTCGTCCTTGATCACCAGGGACCGGTGCTCCTCCTGCAGCCGCCGGAGCTCCGCCCGCAGGCGCTCGATCTCCCGGGGGTCGGCCCGGTCCCCTTTGCGCCGTTCGCGGTCCAGGGCCCGCCCCACCCGCTCGATCCGCCGCAGCAGGGGCTCCTCCTTCTGCCAGTCCCGGGTTCCCAAGGTCCGGGTCCCCTTGAACAAGAGGTGCTCCAGCAGGTGGGCCATGCCGGTGTAGCCCGACGGCTCGTCCACCCCGCCCACCCGAAAGGTCATCTGCAGGCTCACCACCGGAGCCACCCCCCGGCGCAGGGCCAGTACGGTGAGCCCGTTCGCCAGACGGTGCTCCTGCACCCGGCCCTCGAGGGAGCCTCCGGGGTTGGCCGTGGCCGTGGTGGCGGCCACCAGGCACATCGCCAGGACCCACGCCGCCTTCCGGATCCAGGGGGTTCGGGGTACGGGGGGCCGCGGGGCCGCGTCCGGCTCTCCGGCAGGTCCCTTGGCCCCCCGATCCCGGAGGGGATGGCTGCCGTTCACTCGTTGGTTTGCCAAAACTCGCAACCTCGAGGTTCCCATCACGTCGCACGCCCTCCTGGGCCGGGTCTCTTCCCGGGCCGGTGAAGGTTTGGGGCCGCGATCCTACCGGGTTCGCCGCGGGCCGGCAACCGGCCCTGGTCGGCCATTGCGGCCCCGTGTTACGCTTCCGCTCGGCCCCCAGAACACGAACCGGGTGGCGCTCCCCTCTGCCGCCCTGCCGTCAAGAGGATCGCATGTCGGACGTCCAGACCCCTGCCCGGCGGGGGCAGGTGATCGCCACCCCGCTTCGCCGGGAGATCGACGAGATCTTGAGCCTCCGGGGCGAGGCCCGCGAGGAGCGTCTGCTGGCCACCCCGCGGCTGGCGGCCGTGGTGGCCCTGCTGCCCCCGGAGGAGCTGTACTTCACGCTCAAGGAGATGGACCCGGACAACGTGCCCCTGGTGCTGGCCCACGCCCGGGCCGACCAGGTGGAGTTCTTCCTGGACCTGGAGCTGTGGAAGGGCGACCGGGTGCGGCCCGGGCGGGTCGTGCCCTGGCTCCGGCTCCTGGCCTCGTGCGGCGAGGCCCCCCTGGCCCGGTGGCTGCGGGAGCTGGACCTGGCGGACCTCACCCTCTACCTGGGCCGGGTGGTGCGGGTGGTGCGGCCCCACGAGCCGGACGAGGATCCGTTCCAGGATCTGCCCGGCCGGGCCCCGATCACGGTGGACGGGTTCTACTACGTGCGTTGCCCGGCCGAGCACGAGGACCTCGTGAAGACCGTCCTCGGGGTGCTCCGGCAGGCCGATCCGGACCGGTACCTCCGGCTGATGGAGGCGTTGCTGGGCGAGGTGGACTCGGAGCTCGAGGAGCACGTGTACCAGGAGCGGGTGCGGCGGCTGGCCATGCGGGGGTTCCCGGAGTGGGACGAGGCCATGGAGGTGTACGTGCCCATGGAGGTGACCTCCGCCCGGGAGCTGCCGGTGCGGGGGGGGTCGCCCTCGCCGGACCCCGACGGCGAGCCCGAGGCCGCCCCCCGCTACCCCATCGCGGCCCCTTCGGTGGCGCCCGACCTGGTGGTGAAGGCCCTGGGCCGGGTGCGGGATCCGGCCGCGGCCGAGTCGATCCAGCTGGAGCTGGCCACGCTGACGAACCGGGTGATGGTGGCGGACCGTCTGGACCTGGACAGGATGGAGAGCTACGGCCGGGCCCTGGCCAAGGTGGCGGGGTACCTGGCGATCGGGCTCGAGGCCCTGGCCGGCCCCGACGAGGAGGCCGCGGCCCGGCTCCTGGAACGCCACTGGCTCCAGCACCTGTTCCGGGTGGGTTGGACCCGGATCGCGACCGCCCGGAACCGGGCCCGCCACGTGTTCCGCCGGGGCTGGCCCGAAGGGCACAAGGAGCGGCTGCTGTTCCTCGACCCGCCCCTGGGGGAGATCCTGGACGGGCTGCTTCGGCCCCACCCCCTGTGGTACGCCGGCGACGAGGCCGCCCCGGTCTACCGCGAGTTCCGCGCCCTATCGGAGGTGGACCGGGCGATCCGGGCCGTGGACAAGGCGGAGTTCCTGGGGCGGTTCCTGCTGTCGGTGGTGGATCTGCGGCTCGACGATTGCAAGGAGGCCCTGCGGGACCTGGAGCCGGAACACCTGAAGACCTCGACCGTGTTCCTCACCTCGCTCGTGAACGCGGCCCTCGACCGGGGGTTCCGGTTCGCCCCGATTCCCCGCCGACGGGCCCGTGAGGGTCTGGCAAAGGTGTGGGAGGAGGACCGGCCGCCCCGCCGGGTGAAGCCCAGCCTGGCCGACGCCTCGGTGGAATGGGTGGAGCTGCTGCTGCCCTTATCGGGGACCGACCGGATGTTCCTGCGGGAGTTCGTGCTAGAGTGCTTCGGGCTGCTGGAGGAGGAGTTCGGCCACCTGGCCCCGGACGAGGTTCCCGACCCCCGGTTCACCCGAGGGCTGTGGATCCGGTGAGGGGCTCCCCCCGGGCGAGCCCCAGCAGCCGCAACAGACAGCACCTCGTCCACACACCCCGTGGCGGCGGCCTGACGGGGCATGCCGTGGATCACCGCGGTGTTCTCCGACTCGGCGATCACCGCCCCCCCCGCCGCCTTCACCGCCTCCACCCCGACCGCCCCGTCCCGGCCCATTCCCGTGAGCACCACCGCGGTGAGGCGGGCCCCGAACGCCGCGGCCGCGGTCTCGAACAGCCGGTCCACGCTGGGGCTGTACAGGCTCTGGGCCCCGTCCTCCAGCCGCAGCCGCCCACCGGCGTCCACGGTTAGGTGCTTTCCCCCCGGCGCGATCCACACCTCTCCGGGGCCCACCGCCGCCCCCTCTCTGCCCTCCCGCACCGGAAACGGCAGCACCCGGTCCAGCCGCTTGGCGAACGCCTCGGTGAACCCAGCAGGCATGTGCTGGGCGATCAGCACCGCGGCCTGGGGAGCCGGGGGGAGCGCCGAAAGGAGATATTGGAGCCCCGGAGGCCCCCCTGACGAGGCGCCGATCGCGATCACCGGGAAGTCCCGGGGGGGCGAACGCCGGCCGCGGGCTGTCCCCCCGTCCCCGGCCTGGGGGACCCACAGATCCAGGGCGTTCTGGGCCTTGGCCCTCACCTCCTCGACGATGGCGTCCAGGTTACGGTAGGGATCCTCGGGCTTCGAGATGAAGCCGTTGGCCCCCAGGTCCATGGCCCGTTCCACGTTCTCCAGGTCGGCGTGGGAGCTGACCACCAACACCGGCGCCCGAAATCGGGCCCGGAACAGCCGCAGGAAGGTGAACCCGTCCATGACCGGCATGTGGAGGTCGAGGGTCACCAGGTCCGGAGGCGCATGCAGGGCCTTGGCCAACGCGGTCTGGCCGTTGGTGGCTCCTTCGACCGTCGCGACCCAGGGCTCGGGCTCCAGCGCCTGCCGGAGGAACCGCCGCACGTACGGGCTGTCGTCCACCACGAGGATGCGGGCCTTCTTCACGCCGTCACCCCCCGTCCACCCAGGAGGGCCTGGGCCCGGCGCTCCAGGCCGTCGATCTGGGTCTGGAGTTCCCGGATGACCGTCTCCACCTCCTCCACCCCGGACTCCTGCTCCCCGCTGCGAGCCCGCAGCTCGTGCATGTGGCCGAGGATCCGCTCGGTCTCCTCCCGCTCCCTGGCCACGGCCCCGAGCAGGTCCTGCAGGTTCCGGTCGATGGCGGAGATGGCGTCCGAGATATATCGGCTCACCTCGGCCTGCTCGGCCGTGGCCAGCTTCACCTGCTCGGTCAGGTTGCGCATGATCTCGGTGGACTGACCCACCAGGTCGCCGCTCTGGCGGTGCTCCCGCGCCGCCTGGCGGATGTGCTCCACCATGGCCGCCACCTGCTGCATCGATCCCACCACGTTCTGGCTGCCCCGGGCCTGCTCCTCGGTGGCCTCGAGGATCTGCTGGTTCATCCGGCTCGCGGTGCGGGCCGTGTCCAGGATGTGCCGGAGGGCCTGGCCGGCCCTCTCGGCCAGCTCCACGCTACGGGCGGTGGCGGACTGACCGCGGGCCACGGCCTCGTTGGCCGCCTCGGCCTGCTCCTGAATGCCCCGGACGATCCGGAAGATCTCGCCGGTGCTTGCGGCCGTGCGGTCCGACAGGCCCTGGATCTCGTGGGCCACCACCGCGAAGCTCCGGCCGTGTTCCCCGGCCTGCGCCGCGATGATGGCCGCGTTCAGGGCCAGGAGCTTGGTCTTGTCGTTGATCTCGTTGATGATCTTCACCACCCTCTGGATGCTCCGGCTGGCCTCGGCCAGGTCCCCGGTGATCCGGGCCGTGTCCTGGATGACCTGATAGGAGTCGTGGATCCCCTCCAGGGTGGCCTCCACGGCACGCACCCCTTCCTCGGCGGCCTCGGACACCCGCACCCCCAGCCCTGCCGCGTCCCGGGCGCTGCGCTCGATCTGTCGGGTGGACGCCTCGATCTGGCTCATCGACGAGACCGTGGCCTCGGTCTCCCGGGCCAGCCCCTCCACGTTCTCGGCCACCTCGCCGATGGACTGGACCATCTGGAGCACGCTCGCGGCCGTGGCCGACACCTGCTGGGCCAGCTCGTCGGCGCTACCGGCCACCTCGTCGATGCTGGCGGACATCTCCACCAGGCTCGTGGAGTTGTCGCTGGTGGACGATGCGATCGCGTCCAGGTGGGACCGGGTCTCCTCCAGCGCCTCGTCCAGCCCCTGGACCGCGGCGAGCACCGCCCCGGCCACTCCCTTGCCCCGCTCCACCCCCTCGCGAAGACGGCTGAGGGCCATCTGCACCTCCACCCCCCGCTCCCGCAGGGTGGCGGCCAAAGACGAGACCTCGGCCAGCACCGCCCGCCTGCGCTGGGCGGCCCGGCACAGGGCCGCCCCGATGCGCCCGAGCTCGTCCGTGGGCTCCTCGTCCGGGTCCTTCAGCGGCAGGCCGGCCTCGAACCGATCCACCATCTCCTC
>JAADGT010000228.1 GCA_013152215.1 Deltaproteobacteria bacterium | reverse complement strand
GGTGGGGGTCGCGGCCGGGCCCTACCCGTTTCGGGCTCCCGGCCGGCCCCGGGACCTGGCCGGGCTCCCCCGGGGCTCCAACCTCCTGGGGGGATCGTTCGCCTGCGCCCGGGTCGCGGCCCGGGCGGCCCGGGACCCGGCATGGGCCGAAAAGGCCCTTGACCGGGCCGGCCGATCTGAGTATAAAGACCGCCTCACGGGCGATTAGCTCAGCGGGAGAGCACTGGCCTCACATGCCAGGGGTCGCAGGTTCAATCCCTGCATCGCCCACCATGCCTTGGCAAGGGACTCGGAAGCGTTTCCGGGTCCCTTTTTTTCGTACGCCGCGGTTTCCCTGCCGGCCAGGCCCCCCAGCGTTCACCGTATCAGACGCCGTCCGAACCGCAGGCTCTTGGGCAGCCACTGCTCGAGCACCTCGCGCCGCTCCTCTGCGGTGAGAAGCCCCCCGTCGGGTCGCTGCCGGACCCTCTGGGTCACGCTGTACAGGCTCACGGCCACGGCCACCGATACGTTGAAGCTCTGCACGAACCCGTACATGGGGATCATGTAAGCCCCGTCGCACCAGGCCCGGGCCTCCGGGCTGACCCCATCCCTCTCGTTTCCGAACACCAGGGCCACCGGCGCGTCCACCGGGATCTCCTCCAGGGGCACGGCCCCCGGATCGAGCATGGCCGCGTAGAGCCGGAACCCCCGGGCCTTCAGGTCCCGGCCACACTCCTCGAACCGATCGTGGCGGTGGATGGTCAGCCACTTGTGCGCCCCCAGGGTGATGCGCCGGCTGGGTACGGTGTTCTCACGGGTGTCCACCACGTGGAGGTGCTGGATCCCCAGGCCCTCGCAGGTGCGCATCACGGCGCTGAGGTTGTGGGGGTGGTGGAGGTTCTCGATCACCACCCGCACGGCGCCGAGTCGGTGGTTGAGGGCGCGTTCCATCTTGGCCCACCGCTCGGGCCGCAGGGCCTGCCGGATGATGTCCAACGGGTCGTCTGGCACGTCTTCGTCTCCGTGGTTCGGTTCGGATGGGCGGCCGAGAATACTAAGACCTTCAGACGTATTGCCAGGGCCCGGGTGGGGGCCCGGTTCCGGCCGGGCGCGAGTGCGGCATCCGATCGCCGCGCCGTCTCATGCCGCCGCTTGCCCACCGATCCCGGCCACGATAGCGGAACCCTTGGGATCCGGAGGCGATCCAGACGTTCGGAGGGCGCGGCGAGCTAAAGGGCCGCACCCGGCGCTCCACCAGACCCCCGCCCCGTACTCCCCAAAGGGAAGGGGGCACGGGCCTAGCAATACTTTCGTTGGAATGAGTAGCAGACCGGCGTGGGCCGTGCATGCAGGCTGTTCGCGCCTGGCCGAGCCACCGGCCTTGTGTTACTTATGAAATACCCCAGGCCCCCGCGGGGCCGTACAACAGGGAAAGGTAACTTCCGTTGGTCCGGGGCCTTCACGCCGGAGGCATGGGGCCTGCTTCCGGCCGCGCGCGAAGCCGGGCATTGAGATTCGCCGCGCAGGCACGGGGCACGGGCGGTGGTTTCATGACCGTTCGGTGGGGCACGAACGGATTCACGGTGCGAGCGTTGGAGGCGCTGCGCGGCGAGCTGAGGAGCCGCACGCGGCTCTCCAGAAGACCCCATGCCCCACCGAGCGTCTGGCGGCGGTTCGGGGAAGCGGCCCGGCCGCCCAGCCCCCTAGCCGCCCAGCGGGCCGAAGGCTCCCGACCGACGACCGGAGACCGACGACCGGAGACCGAAGTTACATGGAAGGTGTGCCCATGGGGCCCCACGCGGAGCTGACCTGTCCGGAGGCCTGCGAGATCCTGCGAGAGTCGCGGGCCGCGATCGAGGAGGAGTACGCACGGAGGCTCAAAGGGGTGGGGCCGGGCTACGCGGCGCGTCCCCTGGAGGAGCTCCGGGAGACCACGGCCCAGGCGGTGGCCGCGTACCTGGCGGTGCTGTGTGCCGGGGACTGGGGGCCGATGGAGAGCTTCGTCCGGGAGATCACCGAGCGGCGGTTCGCCCTGCGGTTCCCCATGTCAGAGGTGCAACGGGCGTTCGCCCTGTTCCGAGAGCTGTGCCATCCGCTCCTCATCGGCCGGATCGAGGGCGAGACCCTGGACCGGGCGCTCCGGTGCGTGGACCGGGTCGTGGACGAGGCGATCCACCGGTTCAGCGACGCGTACCAGAAGCTCCACCTGGACGAGATCCGGGTCAAGTCCCGGGAGCTGGCCGACGCCCACCGCCGGCTGCAGGAGCAGTACCACGACGTGGCCGAGGCGGCCCGGATCAAGAGCCAGTTCTTCGCCAACATGAGCCATGAGCTCCGCAGCCCCCTCAACTCGGTGATCGGGTACACCGAGCTCCTCCTGGACGGCATCGACGGCCCCCTGACCCGGGAACAGCGGCAGGATCTGCAGAAGATCCTTGCCGGCGCCCGGTACCTGCTCAAGCTCATCAACAACATCCTCGACATGACCCGGATCGAGGCGGGCCGCATGGAGACCGACATCCAGGCGTTCGATCTGGCCCGGGTCCTCCAAGAGGCCTCCGACACCGTGGCGCCCCTGGCCTACCGGAAGAACCTGAAGATCCTGGTGGACGTGCCCCCCGATCTGGGCACGGTGCGGTCCGACGCGGGCAAGGTGAAACAGGTGGCGATCAACCTGCTGGCCAACGCCGTCAAGTTCACCGAGAAGGGTCGGGTGGTGTGCCGGGCCCGGCGGGAGGACGGAGGGGTGCGGGTCGAGGTGGAGGACACCGGTTCGGGCATTGCGCCGGAGGAGCAGGAGAGGATCTTCACCAAGTTCTACCAGGTGAACGCGGCCCACGGCCGCGAGCACCGGGGGACCGGCCTTGGGTTGCCCCTGAGCCGGATGTTGGTGGAGCTCCTGGGCGGCCAGATGGGGTTGGAGAGCGAGGTGGGGCGGGGCAGCCGGTTCTGGTTCTGGATCCCGGATGCCGGGGCGGACGACGAGACGGCCGCCCGGCGTCGCAGGCCGCTGGTGCTGGTGGTGGAGGACGATCCCGCCGCCCAGGAGCTGCTGAAGAAGTTCCTGGAGACCGGCGAGTACGACGTGATCACCGCCTCGGACGGGGCCGAGGGAATGGACCTGGCGAGACTGCGCCGGCCCGACGTGATCACCCTCGACCTGCTCATGCCCCGGGTGGACGGGTGGCAGCTGTTGCGCCGCCTCAAGGCCGATCCGGACACCCGGTCGATCCCCGTGGTGGTGGTGACCTGCGTGGATCGCCAGGATCAGGCGGTGCGGGACGGTGCGGCGGCCCACCTGGCCAAGCCGGTGGATCGGGGCGAGCTGCTCCGGGCCGTTGGCCGGGCGCTGGAGCACCAAAAAGGGTAGCCATGGGAGTTCGTCGGTTCGGTCCGGGGGAGATCGCGGCGGTGCAGGGGGCGGTCCCGCTGGCCCAAGAGCTGACCGGGCAGCACTACGGGCTGCCCGACGACTGGTTCCGACGCACCAGCCACGAGATCTGCACGGGCAGGGACCTGCGGCCCTTCGAGGTGCTGGGGCCGGGGGTGCTGGCCCACATCCGCAGGGTCCATCGCCTGGAGGACGCTCCCTGGAGACCCTGCCGGAGGTTGTGCCCCCACTACCGGATCTGCCTCCAGGACCACAACCTCCTGGCCCGGCTCCGCGAGGAGCGCGGGATCCGCCTGGCGGACCTCCTCGTGACCGTGCTCATCCACGAATACGTGCACCTCGTGCGGTTCTGCCGGTACGAGTGCCCGTACCGGCCCCTTCGGCAGGACACGTCGCGGCAGGAGGAGGACGAGGTGAACCGGGTCACGCGCCGGATCCTCCGAGCGGGCCCGGCCTCCCTCCGGGAGGCCGGCGAGCGGCTGCTGCCGGCGGGGTAGGGGAGCGATGACCCCAGCAGTTGCTGACCCGGCGGAAAAATAGACGCGCTTCATCGGGGGGCGGGGCAAGGGTTTCCGTGGACAGATTTCAGCGGACAGCGGACAGGACACCCTGAAAACGTGCTCCACCTGTGATTGCCCGCCGGATCGTTTTTCTCCCTGCCCACTGTCCTCTGAAGTCTGACCCCTGATACGGCCGCACCCGGCTCTCCGGCAGGCCCCTTGCCCCTCCGAAAAGGGGGCGATAGCGTCGGGTTATCCGCCGGGGTGATAAGAATGCCCCTCTGCCAAGGGGGCGAGGGGGGCTACCAGGGCTGGATCTCGGCGTGGATCCGCCGGAACTCCTCGTGGATGTCCCGAAAGATGCGCAGCAGCTCGGGGTCGAAGTGCTCGTCGGGCCGGGTCCGGTGGTCCCCAGCGGTGAACACCTCCATGGCCTGCTCGTGGGACAGGGCGGGTTTGTACGGCCGGGGCGAGCGAAGGGCGTCGTACACGTCCACGATCTTCACCAGCCGGGCCTCCCGGGGGATCTCCTCGCCCCGCAGCCCCCGGGGGTAGCCCGAGCCGTCCCAGTTCTCGTGGTGGGCCCCGGCGATCCGCCGGGCCATGGCGAGCCGGGGCGAGGTGCCGATGATCTTCTCGCCGTGGAGGGTGTGCTCCTGCATCAGTGCGAGCTCCGCCGGCGTGAGCGGGCCGGGCTTGCGCAGCAGCTCCCGGGGGGTGTGGATCTTGCCCACGTCGTGGAGCTGGGACGAGTACGCCAACACCCGGGCCTCGCCCTCCGGGTAGCCGGCGGCCCGGGCCAGGACCTCGCAGTATCGGCTTACCCGTACGATGTGGTCGCCGGTGACCTCGTCGTTGGCCTCGCTGGCCCTCGCCAGGGCCCCGATCAGGTACACGAACGCCTCCTCCACCTGGGCCACCCGGGAGCCCAGGGTCCACACGGTGCCCAGGGTTACGGCCAGGGCGGCCAGCACCTGGGCCTCGTACCGGGTGGCCCGGTCGGGGTAGTTGAAGGCGATGATCGCCCCCGGTCGGTCGCCGGCCACCCGGTAGCTCACGTAGTTGCGGATCGGCTCGCCCACCAACCGGCGCACCTCGGGATGGAACCGGGCCTGGTACGCTTCGAGATCCGTGCCCTCGTCCCGGTAGTTGGACACGGTCACGTCCTCCGCGTCCACAGAGAACGCGTGGGTCTCGTCCGCCGTGAGACGGATCGGGGGGGCCACCGGGCGAAAGCCCTGGGGGCTGGCCCTGTAGAGCATCCCCTCGAACTCGTCCTGCCGGGCGTGCACAAGAAACACGTGGGAGGGCGAGCGGGTTCGCCCTTGGGGTTCGCCGAGGGTCATCTCGTCGAGGGCCCTCAGCACCAGCGAGTCCAGATCCGGCAAGCGGGGGCACTCGCAGCACAGATCCTCCAGGGCCTCGTCGGTGATCCGGAGCACGTCCAGGGTCTGCCGGAACGCCTGGTGACACAGGTCCCTTCCCCGCCGGGGGGGCAGGTGCACGAGGCGAGCGCGGTGGGGCATGGGCGAGGTCCTCCCGGGGACTGGGGTTGCTTCGCGGGCCCTTGACCCGAGGGCGACGCCAACCCATCCTAGCGTTCTTCCCCGGGAGTGCAACCGATGCGGATCCTTCTCCATACCTGTTGCGGCCCCTGCGCCATCGTGCCCCTCCGGAGGCTCCGGGCCGAAGGGGCCGAGGTGTTCGGGGTGTACGCGAACCCGAACATCCATCCGTACACGGAGTGGGCGCGCCGCAAAGAGGCGTTGGAACGGCTGGCCGAAGCCGAGCAGATGCGGCTGCTGCCCCCCGGCGAGTACGACGTGGCCTCCTGGCTCAGGCAGGTGGTGTTCCGGGAGGCCGAGCGGTGCCGGGTGTGCTACCACCTCCGGCTCCGCCACACGGCCCTTCTGGCGCGCCGGGGTCGTTTCGACGGCTTTTCCTCTACGCTGCTCTACAGCAAGTTCCAGAAGCACGACCTGATCGCCGAGGTGGCCGGAGCGGTGGCGAGCGAGGTGGGGGTGCGGTTCGTCTACCGGGACTGGCGCGAAGGTTGGTCCGAGGGGGTGGAGGCGTCGAAGGCCATGGGGCTGTACCGCCAGTCCTACTGCGGGTGCGTCTACAGCGAGCAGGATCGCTACCGGCCGCGCCGTCGAGGAGGAGAGCCATGACCGATCTGGCGAAGCTGCTCATCGGGGTGGGGGCGCTGTTGATCCTGGCGGGCGCGCTGCTCCTGGTCGTCGGCAAGGTGCCCTGGTTGGGGCGCTTGCCCGGCGACATCGTGGTGGAGCGGCCCGGCTTCCGATTCTACTTTCCGCTGGGCACCTCGATCCTCCTGTCGGTGGTCCTGAGCCTGGTGCTGTGGCTCCTGGGCCGCCGGTGAGGGTCTTGACACCTTCGGCGGGATGATTATTCAAAAAATCGCCGAGGGGGGGCGAGGAAGAACATCCCAGGAACGAGGAGGTGCAGCCATGCGTGGGACGAGCCTGATTCCGAGGGAAGAGGTGTTCGAACCCATCCGCGCGCTCACCCGAGAGGTGGACCGGATGTTCCACGACGTCCTGGGAGACTGGACGGAGCGGATGCCCGCCCGGTTCCGGTTCGACTGGGGTGAGTGGCAGTTCTCTCCCCGGATCGACGTGATGGACCGGGGCAACGCCTACGAACTGCGGGCCGAGGTGCCCGGGTTCCGGCGCGAGGATCTCCAGGTGGACGTCACCGAGAACGCGGTCACCCTGAAGGGCGAGCGCAAGGAGGAGCAGCTGCAGGAGGGCGAAAGCTTCCTGTACCGCGAGACCCGCGCCGGCACCTTCGAGCGGGTGATCCGTCTGCCGGAGGAGATCCGGGTGGACGGTGTGACCGCCAAGCTCAAGGACGGCGTGCTCACCATGACCCTGCCGAAGGTGCATGAGGAGCAGCGCCGCAAGGTGGAGGTGATCACCGAGTAAGCCGGCCGCGGCGCTCGCGGGAGAGGGGGGCCTTCGCAGGTCCCCGTCGCCCCGGAGAGGTTGGGCGACCGTAAGGGAGGGAAAAAAACGGGGTTCCCGGTGTGGGAACCCCGTTTTTGGTCGATGGGGTCGGCCGTTACACGGCGCGGACGTTCGCGGCCTGGGGGCCCTTGGGGCCCTGGGCCACGTCGAACTCGACCTCCTGGCCCTCGGTCAGGGTCTTGAACCCCTGGCCCTGGATGGCGCTGAAATGCACGAACACATCCGGGCCGCCGCCGGCCTGGGAGATGAATCCGTACCCCTTCTGGTCGTTGAACCACTTCACGGTTCCCTTTGCCATGGTGCTACTCCTTCGTTTGGTATGGGCGTTCGGCCCAGGGTAATGCACATGCGACGGGTCGAAGCGCCCGGGCAGGAACCGTTCCGGTCCGGGATCGAGCTGGATCCATCGATGTGACACGGTGCGTGTGCGCGGTCGGGACGAAAAAGCGGGAGCGGCCACCTCGTTGGCCGCTCCCGCTCTCGAAAGTCCGCCACTCGGTAAAGCTCGCCGCCGTCGCGACATGGCGTCACCCTACCCCCCGCCGAACGGGGTGTCAAGGAAAAACTTGGGGGCCGCGCCCGGCTCTCCGGCAGGTCCCTTGCCCCGCCGAGCAGGGAGAGATAGCGCCTGTTTGTCCGTCGGGTTGATCGTATCAGACCACCGAGAGAAGAAAGGTGAGGGTGGGAAGGCTCAGCAGGGTCGACAGGAACACCGTGGTGGTGGCCAAGGTCGGCTCCACCTCGTACTCCATGGCGATGATCGACACCAGCACCGCCGCGGGCATGCCCGCTTGCAGAATGCCGGCCGCCTGCTCCACCGGGCCCAGGCCGAAGGGGGCGGCCATCGCCGCGGCCAAGGCCGGCGCGGCCAGCAGCCGGAACGCCGACGAGATCCAGGCGTCGGCCGAGGGCTTCAGATTCCGGGCGCCGGCCAGCTGCATCCCTAAGGCGAACAGCATCGTGGGGATCATGGCGTCGGCCAGCAGGGCCGTGGTGCGGGCGAGCCACAGGGGCGGGGTCAGCCCCCCGGCCGACACGGCCAGGGCAGGGGGCACGGCCCATAGGGCGGGAGTCTTGAGCACCGAGGCGAGGGCCGTCATGCCCCCGCCCTTGGCCCAGCCGGCCGCGGCCACGCACACCACGAACGCCGCGGTCATGATGGCGATGAAGTAGATCGTGGCCGGGGCCAGGGCCTCGTCGCCCAGGCGGAACCGGATCAGGGCCAGGCCGAAGTTGCCCACGTTTCCGAACACGGCCACCATCACGTACACGGCGGTGACCTCCCTGCTGCGCCGGAGGACCCGGGCCAGCGCGAACCCGCAGGCGGCGAACGCCAGATGGGCCGTCACGATGTACCCGGTCATCCGCACCACCGCGGCCAGCTCCACCCGGGAGGTGCTGATCACGTGGAACGCGAACGCCGGCACGAACACGTAGTAGGCCGCCCTCGCCAACGTCCGGCCATCCAGGCCGAGCCTTGGCCCCACGGCGTACCCCAGCCCCACGATGGCGAACACCGGTAGGACCACATCGAGGAATACGCCGAGGACGTGGGCGAGCACGACCCAGCACCCCTCACCCGCGGGAGCGGCGGCGTTCTTCGGGGAGCTCCTTCGAGATGGCCACGTAATGGGTGGTGATGAGCCGCACCACCTCGTCCGGGTCGTCCGTGAGGTCGAACAGGTCCAGGTCCTCGGGCTCGATGCAGCCGAGGGCCGCCACCCGGCCCCGCATCCAGTCCACCAGGCCCTGCCAGTAGTCCTTGCCGAACAGGATCACCGGGAACCGGCGGATCTTCCGGGTCTGGATCAGGGTGAGCGCCTCGAACAGCTCGTCGAAGGTGCCGTACCCGCCCGGGCAGATCACGAACGCCACCGAGTACTTCACGAACATGAGCTTGCGCACGAAGAAGTAGCGGAACGTGAGCCCCAGGTCCTGGTACCCGTTGGGCTTCTGCTCGTGGGGCAGGTGGATGTTGAGCCCCACGGACTCGCCGGCGCCTTCGTAGGCCCCCCGGTTCGCTGCCTCCATGATTCCGGGGCCCCCGCCCGTGATCACCGCGAACCCGGCGTCGGACAGCCTGCGGCAGAACGCCTGGGTCGCCTCGTAATAGGGGGAGTCGGGGGGGATGCGCGACCCGCCGAACACGCTCACGGCCGGCCCCAGGTCGTTGAGGGTCTCGATCCCGTCGATCAGCTCCGCCTGGATCCGGAAGATGCGCCAGGTCTCCGAGGTGCGAAGGTCTTCCATGGCAGGGTCCCCTTTGTAACTTCGGTCGTTGGTCGTTGGTCGTCGGTCGGGGGCCTTCGTCACGCTAGGAGGCTGGGAGGCTAGGAGGCTTGAAAACCCCACGGATTCCCACGCGCTCCAGGAATCACCATGCCTCCTCGTCTCCACCTAACGGTCCGGGGGGCATGGGGCCTGCTGGAGTGCTGGGCGCGGCTCCTTGGCTCGCCGCGCCCTCCGAATATTCGTAGCTTTGTCGAATTCCAGGCCCCTCCGCTGTCACCGCCCGAACAAGCGACTCCGACAACGGCATGCGAAGGCGCGGCGATCGGATGCTGCACTCGCGCCCGGCCGGAAGCAGGCCCCATGCCC